>NZ_JAPSIW010000069.1:0-13216 GCF_031178505.1 Streptomyces sp.
GGACATCGCCATCACGGTCCGCAAGGGCACCGTGCACGCCCTCATCGGCGAGAACGGCGCCGGCAAGTCGACCCTCATGAAGATCCTCTACGGCATGCAGAAGCCGGACGAGGGCACCATCGCCGTCGACGGTGAGCAGGTCACCTTCTCCAGCCCCGGTGACGCCATCGCGCGCGGCATCGGCATGGTGCACCAGCACTTCATGCTCGCCGACAACCTCACCGTCCTGGAGAACGTCGTCCTCGGCGGCGAGAAGCTCCACGGCATCGGGGCCAAGGCCCGGCGGAAGATCCAGGAGATCTCCGACGCGTACGGCCTCGGGGTCCGCCCCGACGCGCTCGTCGAGGACCTCGGCGTCGCCGACCGGCAGCGGGTGGAGATCCTCAAGGTCCTCTACCGCGGCGCCAAGATCCTCATCCTCGACGAGCCGACCGCCGTGCTCGTCCCGCAGGAGGTCGACGCGCTCTTCGACAACCTGCGCGAGCTCAAGTCCGAGGGCCTGACCGTCATCTTCATCTCCCACAAGCTGGGCGAGGTCCTGAAGGTCGCCGACGACATCACCGTCATCCGGCGCGGCACCACGGTCGGCACCGCCGACCCGAGGACCGCCACCACCAAGCAGCTCGCCGAGCTGATGGTCGGCAGCGAGCTGCCCTCGCCGGAGACCCGCGAGTCGACCGTCACCGACGTGCCCATGCTCAAGGTCGAGAACCTGACCCTGGTCGAGCGCGGTGCCGGTGCCGGCGCCCCGCTGACCAGTGCCGCCCCGCCGGACCCGGCGGGCTCGGTCACCGTCCGCGAGGAGGCGGGCGCCGCCCGCAAGCTGCTCGACGACGTCTCGTTCACCATCCACAAGGGCGAGATCCTCGGCATCGCGGGCGTCGAGGGCAACGGCCAGACGGAGCTCATCGAGGCCCTCATGGGCATGGCCACGCCCGACGGCGGTGCCATCACCCTCGACGGCACCGACATCTCCACGACCTCGGTGCGCAAGCGGCGCGAGGGCGGCATCGGCTACATCCCCGAGGACCGCCACCGCCACGGTCTGCTCCTGGAGGCCCCGCTCTGGGAGAACCGGATCCTCGGCCACGTCACCGAGGAGCCCAACTCCCGCCGCGGCATCCTGAACCCCAAGGCCGCCCGCGAGGACACCGAGCGGATCGTGCGCGAGTACGACGTCCGCACCCCCGGCATCGACGTCACCGCGGCCTCCCTCTCCGGCGGCAACCAGCAGAAGCTGATCGTCGGCCGCGAGATGAGCCACAACCCCAAGTTCCTGATCGCCGCCCACCCGACCCGGGGTGTGGACGTCGGCGCGCAGGCGCAGATCTGGGACGCCATCCGCGACGCCCGCCGCGAGGGCCTCGCGGTACTGCTGATCTCCGCCGACCTCGACGAGCTGATCGGCCTCTCCGACACCCTCCGGGTCATGTACCGCGGCAGGCTCGTCGCGGACGCCGACCCCGCCACCATCACGCCCGAGCAGCTGGGCTCCGCCATGACCGGCGCGGCCACCGGCCACCTCGAAGGCACCCAAGAGCACCCCGAAGACGGTGACGCCCGATGATGAAATTCGACAAGGACCGGCTGATCCTGGGAGCGGCGGGACCGGTGCTCGCCCTGGTCTCCTCGTTCGTGCTCACGGTGCTGGTGCTGCTCGCCACGGGCCTCGACCCGATCGAGCCGATCCGGATCATGATCGACCAGACGGCCTACTCGGACATCCAGGTCCTGATCATCAACCAGACCGGCATCTACTACCTGGCGGCCCTCGCCGTGGCCGTCGGGTTCCGGATGAACCTCTTCAACATCGGTGTCGACGGCCAGTACCGGCTCGCCGCGATGGTCTCCGCCCTCGTCGGCGCCTCCGTCGAGCTGCCCGGCCCGCTGCACATCCTGCTGATCGTCCTCACCGCCATGCTCACGGGCGCCTTCTGGTCCGGCATCGCCGGCATCCTGAAGACCACCCGCGGCGTCTCCGAGGTCGTCTCCACGATCATGCTGAACGCCATCGCGACCTCCCTGGTCGCCTGGCTGATCCTGCCCAAAAACTTCGGCGTCCAGCCCGCCGGCTCGAACAACCTCACCACCGGTGAGATCGCCGAGTCCGGCTGGTTCCCCGGCGTCGACATGGGCGAGGGCAACGGCGTCATCTACGGCTTCACCTTCGTCGCCCTGGCCCTCGGCGTCGTCTACTGGTTCATGCTCAACCGCACCCGCTTCGGCTTCGACCTGCGCGCCACCGGCGCCAGCGAGTCCGCGGCGCAGGCCAGCGGTGTCGACGCCAAGAAGATGATCCTCACCTCGATGCTCATCTCCGGCGGCCTGGCCGGCCTCTCCGGCATGCCCACGCTGCTCGGCGAGTCGCACACGTACAGCCTCGACTTCCCGGTCGGCGTCGGCTTCACCGCCATCACCATCGCCCTGCTCGGCCGGAACCACCCGGTCGGCATCTTCTTCGCGGCCCTCCTCTTCGCCTTCCTCGAGAAGGCGTCCTCGTCGCTCGACACCGAGGGCTACCCGAAGGAGATCACCAAGATCATGCAGGGCCTGATCGTGATCGCCGTCGTCGTCTCGTACGAACTCGTCCGCCGTTACGGCCTGCGCCGCCAGCAGCAGAAGGTCGGCGAGGAACTCGCCGCCGGCGGCGCCCTCAAGACCGACAAGGAGGTGGCGGCGTGACCACCAGCACCGTTTCCAAGCCGAGCGCCGCGCCCAAGGGCGGCGGCCGCCGCAAGCTCACCCTGCCGTGGATCATGCTGCTCGTCGCGGGTGGCCTGGTCCTCTTCTCCCTGGTCCGGGCCGTCTCCGGCGCCAACGACCTGACCTCCGTCGGCCAGGTCTCCGGCGCCCTCCAGCTCGCCGTGCCGATCGGCCTCGCCGGTCTGGGCGGTCTGTGGGCGGAGCGCGCCGGCGTCGTCAACATCGGCCTCGAAGGCATGATGGTGCTCGGCACCTGGTTCGGCGCCTGGGCCGGCTACCAGTGGGGCCCGTGGGTCGGCGTCCTCTTCGGTCTCCTCGGCGGCGCCCTCGGCGGCCTGCTGCACGCGATCATCACCGTCACGTTCAACGTGAACCACATCGTCTCCGGTGTGGCGATCAACATCCTCGCGGTCGGCTTCACCCAGTACCTGTCGAACTTCACGTTCGCCGAGGACGGGGGCTCCTCCAAGCAGTCCCCGCGCATCGAGGAGATCACCAAGATCACGGTGCCAGGGCTCTCGGACTGGCTCTCCGACCTCCAGGCGAAGCACTGGTTCCTGGTCTCCGACCTCGCCGGCATCCTCGGCGGCCTGGTCACCAACCTGTCGCTGCTCACCGTCGTCGCGGTCCTGCTGATCCCGGCCACCTGGTGGCTGCTGTGGCGCACCGCCTTCGGCCTGCGCCTGCGCTCCTGCGGCGAGAACCCGGTCGCGGCGGAGTCCCTGGGCGTCAACGTCTACAAGTACAAGTACATCGCCGTCACCGTCTCCGGCGCCCTCGCGGGCCTCGGCGGCGCCTTCCTCGCGATCGTCGCCACCGGCATCTACCAGGAGGGCCAGACCGGCGGCCGCGGCTTCATCGGTCTCGCCGCGATGATCTTCGGCAACTGGATGCCCGGCGGCATGGCCCTCGGTGCCGGCCTCTTCGGCTTCACCGACAGCCTCAAGCTGCGCGGCGGCGCCGAGAACGTCCACGCGATGCTGCTGCTCGTCGCGGTCCTCCTCGTGGTCGCCGCCCTCTGGCAGCTGTACAAGAAGAAGTACGCGCCCGCCGTGATCACCGCCGCCTTCTCCGCGGTGTTCTTCCTCTGGTACGCGCTGACCGACGAGGTCCCGAGCCAGTTCGTCGACGCCGCCCCGTACATCACCACCCTCCTGGTGCTCGCCCTCTCGGCCCAGCGCCTGAGGATGCCCAAGGCGGACGGACTGCCGTACCGGAAGGGCCAGGGCAAGTGACGGCCCCCGACTGGGACGCGCTGCGCACGGCCGCCCGCGAGGCCATGGCCCGCGCCTACGCCCCGTACTCCGGTTACCCGGTCGGCGCGGCGGCCCTCGTCGACGACGGGCGGGTGGTCTCCGGCTGCAACGTGGAGAACGCCTCCTTCGGCCTCGGGCTGTGCGCCGAGTGCGGGCTCGTCTCCCAGCTCCAGGCGACCGGCGGCGGCCGGCTCACCCACTTCGTGTGCGTGGACGGCCGCGGCGAGTCCCTGGTGCCCTGCGGCCGGTGCCGGCAGCTGCTGTACGAGTTCGGCGGCCCCGAGCTCGTCCTGGAGACGCCGGCCGGGTTCCTGACCCTGGCCGAGATGCTGCCGCAGGCCTTCGGCCCGGACCACCTCGGCAAGTAGCACCGCGGAGCGGCCCTTCCGGCACGATGGGAAGGGCCGCTCCTCCTTTCCCCCTCTATGCGCGTAGAAAGAGGCACCACATGGACGTCATCTCCGTCATCCGCACCAAGCGGGACAAGGGCGAGCTGAGTCCCGAGCAGATCGACTGGGTCATCGACGCCTACACCCGCGGGGTCGTCGCCGACGAGCAGATGTCCGCCCTGGCCATGGCCATCCTGCTCAACGGCATGAACCGCGCGGAGATCGCCCGCTGGACGGCGGCGATGATCGCCTCCGGCGAGCGCATGAACTTCGACTCGCTCTCCCGCCCGACCGCCGACAAGCACTCCACCGGCGGCGTCGGCGACAAGATCACCCTGCCGCTCGCGCCGCTCGTCGCCGCCTGCGGCGCGGCCGTCCCGCAGCTGTCGGGCCGCGGCCTCGGCCACACCGGCGGCACGCTCGACAAGCTGGAGTCCATCCCCGGCTGGCGCGCCCTGCTCTCCAACGAGGAGATGCTGCACGTCCTCGACACCACCGGCGCGGTGATCTGCGCGGCCGGCGACGGCCTGGCCCCCGCCGACAAGAAGCTCTACGCCCTGCGGGACGTCACCGGCACCGTCGAGGCCATTCCGCTGATCGCCTCCTCGATCATGTCGAAGAAGATCGCCGAGGGCACCGGCTCGCTCGTCCTGGACGTGAAGGTCGGCACCGGCGCCTTCATGAAGACCATCGAGGACGCCCGCGAGCTCGCCTCCACCATGGTCGCCCTCGGCACCGACAGCGGCGTGAAGACGGTCGCGCTCCTCACCGACATGTCGACCCCGCTCGGTCTCACCGCGGGCAACGCGCTGGAGGTCCGCGAGTCCGTCGAGGTCCTCGCCGGCGGCGGCCCGGCCGACGTCGTCGAGCTGACCGTGGCGCTGGCCCGCGAGATGCTCGACGCGGCCGGCATCAAGGACGCCGACCCGGAGAAGGCCCTCAGGGACGGCTCGGCCATGGACGTCTGGCGCCGGATGATCTCCGCGCAGGGCGGCGACCCGGACGCCACCCTCCCGGTCGCCCGCGAGCAGCACGTCGTCACCGCCCCCGCCTCCGGCGTCCTGACCCGCCTCGACGCCTACGACATCGGCATCGCCGCCTGGCGCCTCGGCGCCGGCCGCGCCCGCAAGGAGGACCCGGTGCAGGCCGGCGCGGGCGTGGAGCTCCACGCCAAGCCGGGCGACACCGTGACGGCGGGCCAGCCCCTGCTGACCCTCCACACGGACACCCCGGAGAAGTTCGACTACGCGCTGAAGTCGCTGGACGCGTCCTGGGACATCGCCCCCGAGGGCACGGCGTTCACCCCGACGCCGATCGTCCTGGACCGCATCGCGTAACCCCCGGCGGCCCCGCCCCGGACCGGTGCCCCGCACCGGCCCGGGGACGGCGGTGGCCTGCCGGGCGCCCGGGGGCGGCGGGTGTTCAGCCGAGCGCCCGCGCCGCTTCCCGGTCGTCCGGCACTCCGGGCCCCCGCAGCAGCGCCGGAAGCTCCCGCATGTCGGCGAAGACGACCGTCCCCGGGCCCGCGAGGCGGTCCGCCGCGGTCAGGCCGCCGGTGTAGCCGAAGGCGCGCATGCCCGCCGCGCGGGCGGCCCGGACACCGTACGGGCTGTCCTCGACGACCGCGCAGCGCTCCGGCGGGACGCCCGTCGCGGCGGCGGCGTGGAGGAAGAGGTCCGGGGCCGGCTTGCCGCGGGAGACGTCCTGGGCGCTGAACATCCGGCCCTCGAAGCGTTCCAGAAGTCCCGTGCGGCCGAGGTTCCGCCGGATCGAGGCGTGGCTGCCGTTGGAGGCGAGGCAGTACGGCACGTCCAGGGCGTCCAGCACGTCCGCCACCCCCTCCACCGCCGTCAGCTCGGCGTCGAGCGCGTCCTCGTACCGCTGCCGGAAGGGGAGGTGCCAGTCGGGCTCCAGAGGACGGCCCCGGCGTTCCTCCAGGAGGGCGGTGAGCAGCTCGTGGGACGAGCCGATGAAACGCTCGGCCACCTCCGCCTCGGTGAACTCCGCCCCGAGGCTCGCGAACACCTCCCGGTCCACCCGGCAGTAGATCCGCTCGCTGTCCACCAGAACACCGTCACAGTCGAAGATCACCAGTTCGACAGGCTCGTGAGTCATGCCCGGGACCCTATCGGCCGGTCCGCGATGAGTTCCGGCCACGGGGACGGTCTGTCTGGTGTGGACACCAGTCAGCCCTTTGTCGTGACCCTGCCCGCCAGGCCCGGGCGTGAGGACGTCGCCCGCCTCTGCGCCGCACTGGACGCGGCCCCGCCCGGCACCGTCGTCTGCGAGGTCGGCGCCCTCGGACAGGCCGACCTCGCGGCCGTCGACGCCCTCGCCCGGCTGAAACTCGCCGCCGGCCGCCGGGGCCACCGCCTCCGCCTCCGCGGAGCAGGACCCGACCTGCGGGCCCTGCTCCGGCTGACCGGACTCGACACCGTCCTGGAGGACGGCTCCTCGCCGTGACGCGCCCGCGAACGGGACCGGGCGTCGCGACCCGGCGCGGTCCGCCTGGAGCGCCCTACGCCTCCAGCCGCTCCGGCAGGTCGAAGAGGGGGAACCAGCGCGGGGTGTCCAGGAAGAAGTCCATCCCGGCGACCTTGCCGTCCCGCAGCTCCAGGACGATGAGCGCCCACGGGCTGTAACCGCCCTCGGGGTCCGGGTGGTAGTGCGCGAAGGCCGGCTGGCCGTTCGCCACGGTCGGCACCAGCTTCGACCCGCGGCAGACGTCGCCGACGCCCAGCATCCAGTCGACGATGTCCTCGTGGCCCCGCAGCCACAGGTCGTACGGCGGCATGGACATGGTCGCGTCCTCGTGGAGGAGCGCGGTCAGCGCCTTCATGTCGTAGCCCTCGAACGCGGCCACGTACCGCTCCAGGAGCTCCTTCTGCTCCTCGTCCAGCGGGTTCGCCGCGTCCGACTCGGCCGGCGCCTGCTCGGCCAGGGTCGCCCGGGCCCGCTGGAGCGCGCTGTTCACCGAGGCGACGGAGGTGTCGAGGAGCTCCGCGACCTCGCTCGCCTTCCACGCGAGCACCTCACGCAGGATGAGCACCGCGCGCTGCTTCGGCGGCAGGTGCTGGAGCGCGGCCACGAACGCCAGCCGCACCGTCTCCCGGGAGACCGCCGTCTCCGCCGGGTCCGCCACCGAGGGCAGCACCCGCCCGTCCGGCACCGGCTCCAGCCAGGTGATCTCCGGCTGCTTGACGAGCTGCGCCTGCGCCACCGGCGTCGGCCCGCTGAGGTCCATCGGCCGCGCCCGCCGGTTCCCCGCGTTCAGCGCGTCCAGGCACACGTTGGTCGCGATCCGGTAGAGCCAGGACCGCAGGGAGGAGCGGCCCTCGAAGGAGTCGATGGCCTTCCAGGCCCGCACCATCGTGTCCTGCACCGCGTCCTCCGCCTCGAAGGACGAACCGAGCATCCGGTAGCAGTAACCGGTCAGCTCTCTGCGGTACTTGTCGAGTTCGTCGCTCTTCACCGCTACGTCACTCATCGGGTCCACACCCCACTCACCCCTCATCGGCACCCGTTCGGTGCCGATGGGAGCGAAGCTACCGCAGGGGACCGACAGCCGGGGTCAGGTTCCCGGCTTGCGTCCGTACACGAAGACGTCGTCGCCGTTCCGCAGGAGATTCCAGTACGCCTTGGCGTCGGCCGGCCGCATGTTGACGCAGCCGCCGGAGCCCGGCGGGTTCCACATGGACTTGGTGGTCGAGTGGAAGGCCTGGCCGCCGTCGAAGAACTGCGCGTACGGCATCGAGACGTTGTAGAGCGTCGACCAGTGGTTGATGTTCCGCCAGTAGACCTTCTTGGCGCCGGTACGGGTCTCCGTGCCGTCCTTGCCGGTCCGCACCGGCACCGGGCCGTACTTCAGGCGCGAGCCGTCCTGGATCCAGCTGAGCTGCCGCGTCAGGTCGACGCAGGCGATCCGGCCCCGGTTCGTCGGACATTTCCCGTCCCTGTTCGGGTTGGTGCCCGCCGCCCTCTGCTGGAGCATCGTGTTCATGGTCCGCCAGGTGAGCGGACCGGCGTACCCCACGGCCGGGGTGATCCCGTGCGTGCGCTGGAAGGCCTGGGTGGCCTGGCAGTCGGCGAGCGACTGGCGCCCGTCGACCGGCCGGCCCAGGAACTTCTCCACCTGCTTCTGGTACGGCCCCGTCGTCACGTTGCAGGACGCCGCCTGCGCCGCGGCGGCGCCGAGCGCGACCGTCAGCGGCAGCACCAGCGACGCGAGCCCCGCGGCCGTTCCCGCTCTCTTCCCCACCCGCATGATCCGGTTCATCTTCGTCAACTCCCCCTTGGGTCCTGACATGTGGGACGCGCGGGGGAGTCTCTCAGTTGCAGCCCGGAGCGGGAAGAGGGCTCAGGCCGCCGCGGGGCGGATCCGGCGCTCCGCCGCCCGCGCGCTGTGGGTGCCGTACAGCGTGATCGACACGACCCCGAGGACCGCGACCAGGCCGAGCAGGACCGTGCCGGTCCAGCCGCCCGCGTGGAAGGCGACCGCGCCGAGCGTGCCGCCCGCGCTGCTGCCCAGGTAGTACGCGGACTGGTACAGCGCCGAGGCCTGCGCCCGGCCCGTCGTCGCCGTACGGCTCACCGCCGAGGAGGCGACCGCGTGGCCCGCGAAGAAGCCGGCCGTGATCAGCACCAGGCCCGCGACGACGGCCGCGAGCGCGTCGGAGAGCGAGAGCAGCAGGCCCGCGGCGGTGGTGGAGACCGCCAGGTAGAGCGCCCCGCGCCGGCCGAGCCGGCCGACCAGCCGCCCGGCGGCGGCCGAGGAGACCGTACCGACCAGGTAGATGAGGAAGATCGAACCGATCACGCCCTGCGGGAGCGAGAACGGCGCCTCCACCAGGCGGTAGCCGATCACCGTGTAGACCGCGCCGAACACCGTCATGAACAGCGCGCCGATCGCGTAGAGCCGGCGCAGCAGCGGGTCCGCCAGGTGCGTGCGCACCGTGCCCGCGAGCGCCCTCGGGTCGAGCGAACCGGGGGTGAAGTGGCGGGCCCTCGGCAGCAGCGCCCGGAAGACCAGCAGGCACACCAGGGAGGTCAGGCCGACGGCGGCGAGCCCCGCGCGCCAGCCCCACATCTGCGCCGCCCAGCCGGTGACGATCCGGCCGCTCATGCCGCCGATCGAGTTGCCCGCCACGAAGAGGCCGATCGCGCCGATCAGGGCCCGGGGCCGGACCTCCTCGGCCAGGTACGCCATGGCCGAGGCCGGCAGCCCGGCGAGGGCCGCGCCCTGCACCGCGCGCAGCGCGATCAGGGACTCCAGGTTCGGCGCGAAGGGCACGAGGAGGCCGACGGCGACCGCCACCGAGAGCGAGCCGATCATCATGGCCCGCCGGCCGAAACGCTCCGACAGGGCGCTGAGCGGCAGGACGCAGAGGGCCAGCGCGCCGGTCGCGGCGGAGACCGTCCAGGAGGCGGCGGAGGCGCCGGTGCCGAACGAGGCCGAGATGGCGGGCAGCAGCGCCTGCGTGGAGTAGAGGAGGGCGAAGGCGGCCAGTCCGGCGGCGAACAGAGCGAGGCTCGTACGGCGGTAGCCGGCGGTGCCGGGGGCGAGGCGGGTGTCGGCGGCCGCGAGGGTGGCGGCCGCCTTGGTACTGGCGGAAGGCATGCCCCGAACGTAGGCCGGTCCCTTTCATGCGTCCAATGCACGGAACTGCTGTAATCGTTCCCATGGTGCATGAGTACAGGTCACAGGGACGGCTGTCACCGAACAGTAACGAAGAAGACATGGGACAGCTGCTCGCGCCGCGGCTCGCGTACTTCGCCGCGGTCGCCCGGCACGAGCACGTGACCCGGGCCGCGGCCGAGATGGGCGTCCCCCAGTCGACGCTCTCCCGCGCCATGGTCCGGCTCGAACAGGACCTCGGCGTCGCCCTCTTCGCCCGCCGGGGCCGCACCGTCTCCCTGACCCCGGCCGGCCGCCGCTTCCTCACCGCCGCCGAGCGGGCGCTGGCGGAGGTGGAGCGGGCCGCCGACACCGTACGGGCCGACGCCGACCCGGCCGCCGGGCGGGTCGCCTTCGGCTTCCTCCACACCATGGGCTCCGAGACCGTCCCCGGGCTGCTGCGCGCCTTCCGGGTGGACCACCCGCGGGTCCGCTTCACCCTCGTCCAGAACTACGGCGAGGCGATGATCGAGCGGCTGCGGGCCGGCGAACTCGACCTCTGCCTCACCTCGCCGGTCCCGGACGCGCCCGACCTGGTCGCCCGCCGGCTCGACGAGCAGCGGCTGCGGCTGGTCGTCCCCGACGACCACCGCCTCGCGGGCCGCAAACGCATCCGCCTCGCCGAGGCCGCCGACGAGGCCTTCGTGACCCTGGAACCGGGGTACGGGCTCCGCCGCATCACCGACGACCTGTGCGCCGAGGCCGGCTTCACTCCGCGCGTGGCCTTCGAGGGCGAGGAGGCGGAGACGCTCCGCGGTCTGGTCGCGGCCGGCCTGGGCGTCGCGCTGCTGCCGCCGCCCGCCGTCGCGCGCCCCGGCGTCGTCGAGCTCACCGTGACCGCGCCGCGGGCGGTCCGCGAGATCGGCCTGGCCTGGCTCGACGGCCACCCGGACACGGCTCCGGTCGCCGCCTTCAAGAAGTTCCTCCTCAGCCGCCGGGGCCACCTCCTCCCGAAGGAGGCCCAGGCCCCCCAGGAGCCGTAGGAGGTGCGCCTCACCTCCGGCGGGCGCCTCCGAAACCCGCCGCCAGGGGCATGCGCAGCCCCAGGGGCGGTGGGGCGGCCATCGCGTCCGTGAGGGGGCGGGAGACCGGGCGGGCGAAGAGGGCGCCGAGCACGAAGTCGGCGGCCAGGGCACGCACTTCGTCGGCGTACTGCCGCAGCGCGTGGCCGTCCGTGTGCACCTCGAACCGGCAGGTGTCCCGGTTGGCCTTCTTGGCCCGGTCCGCGAAGCGGAAGGACAGCTCCGGGTCCGTCCGCGCGTCGTTCGTCCCGTGCACCACCAGCACGCGGCGTCCCACCAGCTGCCGCACCGGCTCCGGCTCCGCGGCCACGTCCTCCTCGGGGAGCCAGGGCGCCAGCGCGAGGACCGCGGCGACCGCCTCGTGTCCGCCCGCCCGCAGCGCCGCCCGCGCCCCCATCCCGAGGCCGGCCAGACACACGGGAACGTCGCCGTAGCGCCGTACCGCCTCCGACACCGCCCAGGAGGCGTCCGCCGCGAGGTCCGCGTCCGGGCCGTTCCAGCCGCGGCCCCGGTAGCGCACCACGTGCGCCACGAGTCCGTCCGCGCGCCCGGCCCGGACGAGCGTGCGGGCCAGCGGCAGCGCCGCGGCGTGGGCCCGTACCGAGGGCCGCCGCCCGGACACCGGCTCGCCGTCCGGCAGGAGCAGCACCACGCCGCCCACCGCCGCCTGCGAAGCCCCGACCGCCCGACCGAGCCGGGGTCTCCGGCCGTCGGCGGTCCCCACGAGTGCGTAGTGCGCCATGGCAGAACAGTCTCAGAATCCGAGGTGTACGCCAGTGGTACGCGCGGTCTCTGTTACGTATCGCCGCCGACCGCCCTCCGCGCGAACGCCCCCGCCGCTCGCCGCCGTTCGAGCCGGTGATGCTCCCCGCGCCCGTGAAGCCCCCGCCCCGCACCGTCGCCGCGGGGGCGAAAAACCCGCATCGATGCGGCGCCGGGACGCCCGCTCTACGCGCGTAGGGGCTACAGTGCGGAAATGACGAGCCAGACCCCCAACGTCCCCACCGCGGACCAGATCCGCCGTGCCCCGAAGGTGCTGCTCCACGACCACCTCGACGGCGGACTGCGCCCCGGCACGATCATCGAACTCGCCCGCGAGCAGGGCTACACGCGGCTCCCCGAGACGGAACCGGACAGGCTCGGCCTCTGGTTCCGCGAGGCCGCCGACTCCGGGTCCCTGGAGCGCTACCTGGAGACCTTCGCGCACACCTGCGCCGTCATGCAGACCCGCGAGGCCCTCGTCCGGATCGCCGCCGAGTGCGCGGTCGACCTGGCCGAGGACGGCGTCGTGTACGCGGAGGTCCGCTACGCCCCCGAGCAGCACCTGGAGGCCGGCCTCACCCTCGAAGAGGTCGTGGAGGCCGTCAACGAGGGCTTCCGGGAGGGCGAGCGGCAGGCCAGGGCCGCCGGGCACCGCATCCGGGTCGGCGCCCTGCTGACCGCCATGCGCCACGCGGCCCGCGCCCTGGAGATCGCCGAACTCGCCAACCGCTACCGCGACGCGGGCGTCGTCGGCTTCGACATCGCGGGCGCCGAGGCCGGCTTCCCGCCCACCCGCCACCTCGACGCCTTCGAGTACCTCAAGCGGGAGAACAACCACTTCACCATCCACGCCGGCGAGGCCTTCGGGCTGCCGTCCATCTGGCAGGCGCTCCAGTGGTGCGGCGCCGACCGCCTCGGTCACGGTGTCCGGATCATCGACGACATCGAGGTCGCCGAGGACGGCACGGTCCGCCTCGGCCGCCTCGCCGCCTACGTCCGCGACAAGCGGATCCCGCTGGAGATGTGCCCCACCTCCAACCTCCAGACCGGCGCCGCCGCCTCGTACGCCGAGCACCCCATCGGCCTGCTCCGCAAGCTCCACTTCCGTACGACGGTCAACACCGACAACCGGCTGATGAGCGGCACCAGTATGAGCCGGGAATTCGAGCTCCTGGTCGAAGCATTCGATTACACGCTCGATGACATGCAGTGGTTCACGGTCAATGCGATGAAATCAGCGTTCATTCCTTTCGATGAACGCCTCGCCATGATCAACGACGTGATCAAGCCGGGTTATGCGGAGCTGAAGTCCGCATGGCTGTTCCGGCAGACCGCTGTCACCAGCGGATCTTCCCCGAAGGTCGACTGACGGCGGCTTCGGGGAAGGTGCGGAAGGCGGCCGGGTGGACG
>NZ_JAPSIW010000069.1:13226-16001 GCF_031178505.1 Streptomyces sp.
CCCGGCCGCCTTCCGGTGTTTGCGGTCGGGGTGTCCGTGCGGTTAGTTTGCGGAATCGCTCCGCAATGTCCGGATGCCCTTTTCCGGTTTCCGGTTCTCCCGACGCACCGGTCTCCCTTCCCCAAGCTCAAGGAAGATTTTCTGATGAAGCAGTCTGCCGCCAAGAAGCTCGGTGTCGCCGCCCTCGGCGCCGCTTTCGCCGCCGCCGCCGCGGGCACGGCCTCCGCCGCGCCCGAGCTCCCCGTCGGCGCCGACGCGCTGGGCACCGTGACCTCGGCCGTCCCGCTGGGCGACGGCCTCGCCCAGCTGCCCGTCGGCGGGCAGGGCGCCCTCGGCCAGGTTCTCGACCACGGAGCGAAGACCCTGCCCGCGGCCGCCGCCCAGGCCACCCAGCACACCCCGCTGGCCCCCGTCGCGGGCCTCCTCGGCTCCGCGCCGATCGGCCCCGTCACCGGCCTCCTCGGAGGTCTGCAGCCCGGCTCCCTCCCGATCGGCTGATCGGAGCCGTACGGCACCGAAGGGGCGCGCACCCGGAACCGGGGACGCGCCCCTTCCGCGCGCCCCCCCGCCGGGCCTACCAGGCGGTGGTCGTGCGCTTCTCCTGCGGCAGGAGCATCCACAGCGCCAGGTAGAGCAGGAACTGCGGGCCCGGCAGCAGACACGAGACCAGGAAGATCACGCGCATCGTCGTCGCGGAGGTGCCGAAGCGCCGGGCGAGCGCCGCGCACACTCCGCCGATCATGCGTCCGTCACGGGGGCGGGCAAGTGCGGCCATGGTGGGCTCCTTCGGAGTCGGTCCGGGAACCGTTCCGTCGGGCTCCCGATGACTCCATCGTGCCGTCGCACCGGGGGACGAAGCGTCGGTCTACGGGGCGATCCGGACCCTGGGAATCCTCGGGGTCGAACCCTGAGCCTGCTCCTTCCGGGGCAGGGCCCCGCCCCGCCCCCGGCTCACCCCGGCGGAGGACACGGCCGGTACGGAGCGCCCCGCGCCCGTCCGGCGCCGCAGCCGGGCCCGCCCGGCGGGCACCACGAGGAGATGGGTCAGCGCCACCCCGGCCGTGTTGAGCAGCACCGAGTCCACGTCCACGACCTGCCCGGGCACCGCCGTCTGCAACAGCTCCAGGGCCAGCGACACCAGGGCCCCCGCGGCCGTCGTCCGGACCAGTGAGGCCCAGGGCGAGACGTCGAGCCGCCCGTCGGCCATCGGCAGGAGCACCCCGAGCGGTGCCAGGAGCAGCAGCCCCTCCGCGAGGAGCCGTACCGCCCGGGCCCCGCCGAGCGCGAGATCGGCGCGGATGCCGTCGAGCGGAACCGTGTTCGGCGCGGTCACCCAGGCCACGTCCCGTGGGCGCAGGCCGACCCAGGCGACGAGCAGCAGATACGCGGCCAGGAGTACGAACCCGGCCACGCGGACGACCACGGCGGCACTGCCGCCCGAACCTTGACGCTGCACGCCCCCCTAGACGAGCCCGGCGGCGGAATCGGTTCCGCCGCCGGACCCGCCCGGGAGGACGTCACACCCGCCGCCCCCTCCCACCGAGGCCGGGTCACTCCGAGCCCGGGTCGCTCCGGGCCGGGCCTCCGCGGCCGGGTCACTGCGCGGGCGGGGCCTCCGAGGCCGGGGCCGCGGAATCCGACGGTCCCGGGACCGTCGCCGTCGGCACCGTACCCAGGGGCGGCGCCGACTCCGGACGCTCCCGCAGCTCCGGCGTGCACCGGTAGCGCTTCGGCGCGTACGCGCCCGGGCCGCCCAGCAGCACCGTGTGCTCGCCCGCGCCCGCCGCGCTCTCCGCGAAGGTGCAGACGATCTGCGACAGGGCCGTGGGCGCCAGGTCCTCCGGCTGACGGTTCAGCCGCAGGGTGCCCGCCGGGTCACCGGCCCGAGCCCCCTTCACCGTCATCGGGCCGCGCACCGCCGTGGTGAACCCGGCCGCGCGCTCCTCCTCCGACGGCCCGGCGACCAACAGCTCCAGCAGCTCCGCCGCCGTCCGCAGCGGGGACCGGCCCGCCCTCTCCTCCGGCAGCGGTGCGCCGCGTTCCACCACTTCCAGCTGCGCCCCGCACACCAGGTGCACCCGGAGCGGTACGCCCTGCGCGGCCGCGGAGGAGGACTCCCCGGTCAGGCTGCACGGGACCCGGGTCGGGGCCGCGCCCGCGTCCACCGGGACCGAGGTGGTGCGGATCCCGCACCCGCTGACCAGCAGGGTGAGCGCGGCCGCCACCAGGGCGCCCGCGCCGGCCGTAAGGCGACTCACTCTTCCTCCACCCGCGACTCGCGCGCGATCCCCGACGCGTCCCGGGGCAGCCGCAGCACGAACACCGCGCCGTCCGTCTTCCCGTCCTCGCCGACCGAGTTCGACGCGGAGATGGACCCCAGGTGGATCAACGCGTTCTCCATGGCGATCGACAGGCCCAGCCCGCTGCCGTCCGACCTCGGCCGGGACGCGCTCGCCTTGTAGAAACGGTCGAAGACGTGCGGCAGCACCTCCTCGGGGATGCCCGGGCCGTGGTCGCGCACCGCGATCACCAGCTCCTCGCCCCCGTCCGTACCGGTCTCCTCCGTACGGACCGAAACCCGCACCGGCGAACCGCCGTGCTTCAGCGCGTTGCCGATCAGATTGGCGAGGATCACGTCGAGCCGGCGCGGATCGAGCCGCGCCACGATCCCGCGCTCCGCGTCCAGCTCCACCGCGTCCAGCCAGGCACGCGCGTCGATGCAGGCGGTGATCTGGTCCGCGATGTCGACGTCGTCCAGGACGAGCCGGGCGGTGC
>NZ_JAPSIW010000639.1 GCF_031178505.1 Streptomyces sp.
TCGACCCGGAGACCGGCTGCTTCACGATCTCGTACGCCCCCGGCCTCGGCGTCGAGCTCGACGTGGACGCGGCGGCCGAGTTCCCGCAGCAGCAGGCCCGGTTCGACCTGTGGGCCGACGGCTGGGAGCGGAGGCGGCCGGCGTGACCGCCTCGACCGGCCGGGCGGTCCTCGTCGACCGGCCGGGCTCGCACCGCCTGATCACACGGCCCGTCCCCGCACCCGGGCCGGGCGAGGTACGGGTACGGGTGGCGGCGGCCGGGATGTGCGGGAGCGACCGCGAGCTGTACGAGGGCCGCCGGGCCCCCGGTTACGTGCGCTATCCGGTGGTGCCCGGCCACGAGTGGGCGGGCACCGTCGAGGCGGTGGGACCCGGGGTGGACGGGGCGCTGGTGGGCCGGCCGTGCGTCGCGGAGGGCTTCCGCCCCTGCGGGACGTGCGAACGGTGCCGGGACGGGGAGACGAGTCTGTGCACGGGCGGGTACGCGGAGACCGGTTTCACCGAGCCGGGCGCCTTCGCCGATCACCTGCTGGTCCCGGCGCGGCTGTTGCACCCGCTGCCGGCGGGGGCCGACCTGCGGGCGGCCGCGCTCCTGGAGCCCGCCGCCGTGATCGCCGGGGCGGTACGGGCCGGGCGGCCCCGGCCGGGCGGGCGCATCGCCGTCGTGGGCGCCGGAACCCTCGGGGCGCTCGCCGTCCAGTGGCTCGCCGCCTCCTCCCCCGCCGAGCTGACCGTGATCGATCCGAGCGCCGCCCGGCGCGCGCGGGCCCTCGGTTTCGGGGCGGACCGGGCGCTCGGGCCGGCGGAGGCGGCGGGCGCGGAGGGCCGCTTCGACCTGGTGGTGGAGACGGCCGGGGCGCCGACGACGGCCGCCTCGTCCTGCCGGCTCGCCCGCCGGGGCGGCCGGGTGGTGCTGACCGGGATGTTCACGGAGGGGGCGGCCGGCATCGATCCGGTGCACCTGTCGGTCAGTCAGCTGGAGGTGCGCAGCGTCTTCGGCGCCTCGTCCGCGGCCTGGGCGGACGCGGTCCGCGCCTTCTCCGCCGGTCTGCTCGACCCGGCCGCGCTCGTCACGCACACCTTCCCGCTGGAACGGTTCGGTGAGGCGCTCGCCCTGGTGGGGGGCGGCGATCCGGCGACCGGCAAGGTGCTTCTCGTCCCCTGACGAGGTGACGGAGCCCTTCCGTCGAACGAGCTGCTCCCTCCGGTCCTCACCGTACGGGGGAGTTCGGGTCCGCCGCCGTGGCGCCGGGGCTGCCCGATCCGACCGGCCGCCGGGGCGCGGGGCCCGTGACGACCGTGTCCCGGCCCGCGCGCAGGTCCAGCCGGCGGCTGCCGCCGGGGTGCCGGACGGTGACGGCGGCGTCGCGGGCGGGGCGTACGACGGCCCGGTGACCGGCCGGGGACCAGCTGAGGTCGACGCGGGCGCCGAACCGGGTCCGTACGCCGCTGACGCGGCCCGCCGGCCAGTGGTCGGGCACGGCGGGCAGCAGGACGAGCCGGTCCGGGCGGGACTGGACGAGCGCTTCCAGGACGAGGGCGGGCAGGGCGTGGGCGGCGTCGGCGTTGTAGACGTTCCGGTCCGGATAGTGGGCGCTCATGAGCGAGTCGTGGAAGTAGTCGCCGGTGAGCACCCGGGTGAGCGCCTCCGCCGTGCGGTGGGCGTCACCCAGGCGGGCGGCGACGAGGCCGTGGTGGAGGTGGCCGTGGGCGGAGTCGTTCTCGCTGCCGCGCAGGGCGAGGGCCCGCAGGGCGGCGCGGGCGAGGCCGGGGGTGTCCTCCGGGTCGATCTCGTCCAGCGGCCAGACCGGGTAGAGATGGCTGAGGTGCCGGTGGTCGTAGCGGTCGGCGAGGGCGGGCCACGCCCATTCGGCGAGTGCCCCGTCCTCGTTGACCCGGTAGGGGGGCAGCCGGTCGGCGAGGGCGCGCAGGCGGGCGGCGTGGGCGGGCGGGAGCCGGTCGGCGGCGGCGCGCAGGGCGTGCCGGGCGGCCGCGAGGTCCATGGTGGCGTTGACCGCGCCCCAGCTGCCGCCGCGCGGGCGGTTCTCCGGGGAGTAGGAGGGGACGACGACCAGGTGGCCGTCGGGTCCGGTCCGGGTGAGGAAGTCCTCGTAGAAGGAGGCCAGTTCGGTGAGGACCCCGGTGAGCCAGGGATCGCGCCGGCCGTCGGCCTCCTCCTGGTCGAGCAGGGGTTTGAGCAGCCAGTCCGCGCCCGAGGTCCACAGGTGGAGGGGGTAGGCGCGGCTGAAGTGGTAGGTGTGCCCGCTGACGCCGTCGGTGTGGGAGGGGGCGACGATGCCCCGGGCACCGAAGATCGCCCGCGCGTTGTCCCGCCAGTGGTCCAACTGCCCCCTGATCAGGGCGGCCTGGGCCCGCGTCACCTCGGGCAGGTCCGCGGTGACGGCGGAGGCGGTCTGGAGGTTGAGGTTGGCGTTGGTGGTGAAGGCGCCGGACCAGGCCGTGTCCCAGTCACCGGTCCACAGTCCGGTGAGCCGGGGCGGGAGCATGCCGGAGGAGCAGAGCAGGTGGTGTCGGCCGGCGGCGAAGAGGCGTTCGAGGAGGGCGGGGCTGTGGGGGCGGCGCAGGAGCGCGGAGCCGGGCAGCGCCCGTTCGGCCGGGTCGGCGCGGAGGTCGAGGACGACGCGCCGGTAGGCGGGGCGGTGCAGGGCGGTGTGGCGGGCGAACAGCCGGTGGTGCAGGGCGGCGGGGCCGGGTGAGCGCCGCCCCCGGCCCGCGGCGGTGAGCAGGGCGCGCAGGGCGTCGGCCTCCGTCTCCGGGTCGAGCTCCCCCGTGTGGCGGCGGACCCGGGTGAGCAGCAGGAGGTGGCCGGCGCCCTCGACGCGTACGCCGCGGGGGGTGAGGGTGGTGCGGCCGGAATCGGCGCGGAGCAGGGTGACGCCGGTGTAGCCGAGCGGGCTGTCGGGGTAACGGACCCGCAGGGTCAGCACGGTCTCGCCGGCGGAGCAGGCGGTGCCGCGTGCCACGCCGGCCGCGGCGGGGGCGCCGGGCAGCCGCTCGTCGAGGGTGATCTCGGCGGCGGGGCCGGGGGCGGTGACGTACTGGACGAGGACGTCGTCGGCGCGGGAGACGAAGACCTCCGCGCGGCGCGCGCCGGACACCGAGGTGACGAGGCCGGTGGTGAAGTCGACGGACCGCCGGAAGGGGCCGGCGGAGTGGCCCGGCGGGCGCCGGACGCGGGTCTGGAAGGCGGGGTGGAAGGGCGCGACCCAGCGCAGCGGGCGGCCGTCGGTGAAGTGCTCGGCGGCGGTCGTGTCCCCGGCGAGCAGGGCGTCCTGGAGGGCGGGGAGCGCGGCGGCGAGCCGGGGCGGGTCGGTGTCGCCGGGGGCGTGGTGGGGTCGTACGAGGGTGTGGTGGGTGACGATCACCCGGTCGTCCTCGGGGTCGCCGTGGACCAGGGCGCCGTGGCGTCCGTTGCCGGTGAGGTAGGCGTCCTCCCAGCGGGCGGCGGGCGCCGGTTCCCAGGTGCCGTGGACGGGGCCGCGGGTCACGGGGTGGCCTCCTGGACGGCGGTGCCGAACCGGTCGGGGCGGACGGTCGTCCCGGCGCGCTCGCCCGTGAGCGGGTCGCGGTGGGGGCCGGGCGGGGGGACGGTGCCAGGGTCCCCGGGCCACTGTTCGGGGTTCCGGTCGCCGCCGTACAGGAGCCGGGGCGGGCGGTTCGGGTCGTCGAGGCTCGGCATGGGACTCTTCCGGTAGACGGGGGCGGGGGCGCCGGTCAGCCCTGGGCGGCGCCGGTGAGCACGCCCTTCTTGACGTGCTTCTGGACGAGGGGCGAGAGGACGGCCACGGGCAGCGGGGCGAGGACCATGACGGCCGTCCGGACGGCGAGTCCGGACAGGTTCCGGGTTGTGCCGGCCAGGCCGGGTCCGACGCGGATCTCCCGCTTCCGCGCGAGCTGGACGAGCACGTTCCGCAGCGGCATCACGTCCTGGCCGGTGAGGTGGACGAAGGCGTTGAACCAGGTGCTCCAGCGGCGCCGGCGGCATCGCCCGGCCCCTCCGGGAGCCCGTGCGTCGGTGACGCGCCGACCGGCGTGGGGCGGGCGGGCCGCACACCCGCACAATCGAAGCGCTTCGATTCCGCTGGGAGGACAAGGCGACATCGCG
The DNA here is from genome assembly GCF_031178505.1 of Streptomyces sp. Lineage (GTDB taxonomy): Bacteria > Actinomycetota > Actinomycetes > Streptomycetales > Streptomycetaceae > Streptomyces > Streptomyces gulbargensis. The sequence continues at coordinate 4,127 of NZ_JAPSIW010000639.1, forward strand.
GG
>NZ_JAPSIW010000640.1 GCF_031178505.1 Streptomyces sp.
TCTTCCAAACTAGCTACGCGGGTTCGATTCCCGTCGCCCGCTCCACGGTCCCACGGCCCGGACGCTTCCGCGTTCCGGGCCGTGGGTGTTTTCCGGCCCGGTGATGTCCGAGGAGCGTCATCGGCACGCGGAGTCGGCGCGGCAGTGGCTAGGGTCCCCGGATCGATCACCGAAGGGTTGATCACCGTTCCGGGGAGGGACACATGAGGAACGCGAGAGGCGGAAGACGCTCGTCCGTGGTCGCCGCGGTCGCGCTGGCGTGCTTGGCGGGGCCCGTGGGGGGCGGTACGGCGCTGGCGGCCGCGTACCCGTACACGGCGGCCGACCCGCGGGTGGGGCCGGGTGGATGCGCGGTCTCCGGGGAGCTCCCGTGGGTGGGGAACGCGGATCCGGTCCTGTCCGTGCGGGTCGCGGGGGAGGGCGCCGCGGGTGACCTGCCCGAGGTGCGGTTCCGGCTGTGGCGGGAGGGCGCGGAGGGGACTCCGGTGACGGACGCGGCCGTTCCGACTCTCGCCGGGTCGACGGCGACGCTCCAGGTGCCGAAGGAGAACGTTCCGGAGGAGGGCCCCTACTGGTGGCAGGCGCGGGTGGAGAGCGCGGACGGTGTCTCCGCGTGGACCGCGCCCTGCGGGTTCCGCACGGACCACACCGCCCCGGCGACGCCCGCGGTGACGTTCCTGGACGGTGAGACGTATCCGAGCGGGGCGGCGCCGGCGGGGACCGTGCGTACGGTGCGGGTGAGCGTGCCCGCCGGGACGGAGGCCGCCCACTTCTGCCTTTCTCCGGTCTCCGCGGAGGACACGTCCGAGTGCCCCGCCGAGCGGCGGATCGCGGTCGGGGCGGACGGTTCGGCGACGACGGCCTTCGTCACCCCGGAGGGCTCGGGGCCGGCCCAGTTCTGGGCGCGGGCCTACGACCGGGCGGGGAACAGCTGGTCGGCCGGGTACGCCGACTACTGGATCACCTCGCCGTTCCCTCAGCCGTCGGGCGACCACGACGGCGACGGCCGGCCCGACCTGCTCGGGGTCGACGCCGAGGGCCGGCTGGCTCTCCTCGCGGGCCGCGAGGGCGGCGGTTTCGCCGCGCCGGTCACGGTGGACGGCCGTGACTGGGCGCACGCGCGCGTGGCGCGGGCCGGGCACCTGATCAACCGGTACGGGCCCCAGGAGCCGAACGACGTCCGCAACGACATCGTGGCCCTGCGGGACGGGAAGCTGTACGCGTACCCCGGTGACGGCGCCGGTGGCTTCGGGGCGGCGGTGGAGATCACGGGGTACGACTGGTCGGGTGTGACCTCGCTGGACGTCACGCGGGGGAACGCGGAGCCGCCCCGGATCCTGGCGGTGCGGGACGGCCGCCTGCTGTTCTTCGACGTCTTCACCGACGCCGGGGGGACGCTCCGCGTCGACGAGCCGGTCGTGCTGGCCGGGAGCGGCTGGGAGACGAAGGAGGTCGTCGCCTCGGGCGCCGAGGCGGGGGCCGTTGTCGCGACCTTCTGGGCCCGGGACACCCGGGCGGGCACGCTCGAGTTCGCCGGGGTCGACTACGGCACCGACGCGCCGTACGCGCTGGTGGCGCGGGTGCGGGTCGCGGAGTCCGGCTGGGACGGCCGGCGGGTGCGGGCCGTGGTGCCGGCCGGGGATCTGAGCGGGGACGGGGTGGTCGATCTGGTGACGGCCGACCGGTTCGGGCGGCTCGCCGTGCGGGTGGTCGGGAGCGGTGGGGTGCCGGGCGGTGCGGTGGCCGCCGGCGGCGTGCCGGCGGGCCTGCGGCTCTTCTGATCCCGGGCACGGGCGCGGGCCCCGCCGGGATCGGTGGGGCCCGCTTCCGTGCGGTGGGTCAGAACTTTATGGAGCCGATGGTCGTCGTGATCGAGTCCAGGAAGCGCTGGATGTCGTCGGCCATGCCCGTGGAGGCGAGGAAGAAGCCGAAGAGGACGGCGACGACGGCCGGGCCGCCCTTGAGGTTCCCGCCGCGGATCAACACCACCAGAATGACTGCCAACAGCAGCACCACGGACAGCGAAATGGCCACACTGATCACACCCTCGGTCGGTTCCGCCTTGTCCACCGGGGGGTACGTGTCCGAATACACCCCCCGTTGTTCCCATGGTGCCACCAACCTGCCTGCCCTCACCGGGTGGTGACGAACCCTCGCGAACGGGAGGAGGACGCAGGGGGGACGTGCGGGGCACGGGAGGGGCACGGAGGGCAAAGAAGATAGAGAGAAATCACACAGGCGTACAACCCTGCTCGAATTGCACCGGTTCGGGGGGATCCCTCCCCGCCACACCACCCCTTTCGGGGTGATGTGTCCGGACAAAAGCCCCCGGCACCTCATGGTTTCGGGACAGAGGGTGCACAACTAACGTCACCGCAATGTCGTTCACCGCTCAGAGTGGCCCCGGCGCCACGGTCTCGCCGTCACCCGCGACGGCCCCCCTCCCCGAGGCGCGCGCCCCCCGCCCCTCCGTGCGCGACCCGTACTTCGACAACGCGAAGTACCTGGCCATCCTGCTCGTGGCCGTCGGCCACATCCTGCCCGTGGTGCTCGCGGGCAGTCAGGCCACCCGCACCCTGTACATGTGGATATACGTGTTCCACATGCCGGTGTTCGTCCTCATATCGGGCTACCTGTCGCGGAGTTACACGGGCCGGCCCGACCAGCTCAAGCGCCTGCTGACCGGCGTCGCCCTGCCGTACGTGGTCTTCGAGACCGCGTACACGCTGCTGATGCGGTGGGGCACCGAGCCGAACCGGCCGTTCAGCCTGCTCCACCCCTCGTACCTGATGTGGTTCCTGCTGGCGCTGTTCTTCTGGCGTGTGACGGCGCCCTTCTGGTCGGTGGTCCGCTGGCCGGTGGCGATCTCCGTCGGCATCGCGGCCCTCGCCGTCGTCACCCCCGGTCTCGGCGGCGCCTTCGACCTGCCCCGGGTCCTGCAGTTCCTGCCGTTCTTCGTGATCGGGCTGCGCATGAAGGCGGAGCACTTCCACCTGCTGCGCCGGACGCCGGTCCGGGTGGCGTCCGTGGTGGTGCTCGCCGTGACGCTGGTCGTCACCTACCGCGTCACCGACCGCGTCCCGCTGAACTGGATCTACCGGTCGCGCAGCGTGCAGGAGATGAACATGGAGGTGCTGCCGGGCCTGTTCTGGGCCGGTGTCCTCTTCCTGCTGACCCTGCTCCTGACGGCCGCCTTCCTGTCGCTCGTGCCGGGCGGCAACCGCTGGTTCACCGTCCTCGGCGCGGGCACCATCTGCGGCTACCTGCTGCACGGCTTCCCGATCCGTACCGGCCTCTACACCGGCTTCTACGACAAGCTCGACTGGCTCCAGACCCCGGCGGGCCGGGTGGGCATCACGGTGGCGATGCTCGCGGTGATGACGCTGCTGTGCACCCCGTTCGTGCGGAAGATCATGAAGCCGGTCACGGAACCGGACATGGCGTGGGCGTTCAGGCGCGACGGGAAAGAAGGAGCAGCGCCCGGTCGTCGTTGACGTCCTTGGCGACGGCCTCGATGAGGTCCCAGGCGACGCCCTGGAAACCGTCGGTGACGCAGCGGTCCGCCTCCCCGGTGAGGCGGTCGATGCCCTCGGCGATGTCCCGGCCGGAGGCCTCGACCAGGCCGTCGGTGAACAGCATGAGGACGTCGCCGGGGCGCAGGGAGCCCTTGACCGGGTGGAACTCGGCCCCGTCGTACACGCCGAGGAGGGGACCGTCGGCGGCCTTCTCCTCCCAGCGCCCGGTGCCGGCGTGGAGCTGGAGCGCGGGCAGGTGGCCGGCGGAGAACAGCTCGTAGTCGCCGGAGTCGAGGTCGAGGACGAGGTGGATGGAGGTGGCGAAGCCCTCGTCCCAGTTCTGCCGGAGCAGGTAGCCGTTGGCCGCGGGCAGGAAGCCGTGCGGCGGCAGTGAGCCGAGCAGGCCGCCGAAGGCACCGGAGAGCAGCAGGGAGCGGGAGGCGGCGTCCATCCCCTTGCCGGAGACGTCGGTGAGGACGACTTCCAGGGTGCGGCCGCCGTGGGTGCGGGCCGCGACCACGAAGTCGCCGGAGAACGACTGGCCGCCGGCCGGGCGCAGCGCCATCTCCCGGTGCCAGCCCTGCGGGAGGCGGGGCAGGGCGCTCTGGA
>NZ_JAPSIW010000641.1 GCF_031178505.1 Streptomyces sp.
GAGAAGTAGCCGTGGCTGTTCCGAAGCGGAAGATGTCGCGCAGCAACACGCGCCACCGCCGGTCGCAGTGGAAGGCTGCGGTCCCCACCCTGGTTTCGTGTGAGCGTTGCCAGGAGCCGAAGCAGCAGCACATCGCGTGCCCGAGCTGCGGCACCTACAACAAGCGCCAGGTCCTCTCGGTCTGAGTGGCTGGTGAGAGGCACGATGTCTGACAACATCAGCACCGCCTCGTCCCACACGCTTCTGGAAGGGCGGCTCGGGTATCAGCTCGAGTCCGCCCTTCTGGTGCGTGCGCTGACCCACCGCTCCTACGCGTACGAGAACGGCGGTCTGCCCACCAACGAGCGGCTGGAGTTCCTCGGGGACTCCGTGCTGGGCCTGGTGGTCACGGACACGCTGTACCGCACCCATCCCGACCTGCCGGAAGGCCAGCTGGCCAAACTGCGGGCCGCGGTGGTCAACTCGCGCGCGCTGGCGGACGTGGGCCGCGGTCTCGACCTCGGCTCCTTCATCCGGCTCGGCCGGGGCGAGGAAGGCACGGGCGGCCGGGACAAGGCGTCCATCCTCGCCGACACCCTCGAAGCGGTGATCGGCGCGGTCTATCTCGACCAGGGCCTCGAAGCGGCGTCCGAGCTGGTGCACCGGCTCTTCGACCCGCTGATCGAGAAGTCCTCCAACCTCGGTGCCGGCCTGGACTGGAAGACCAGTCTCCAGGAACTCACCGCGGCCGAGGGTCTCGGTGTGCCGGAATACCTCGTCTCCGAGGAGGGTCCGGACCACGAGAAGACCTTCACTGCTGCCGCCCGCGTCGGTGGTGTCTCGTACGGCACCGGCACCGGCCGCAGCAAGAAGGAAGCGGAGCAGCAGGCGGCGGAGTCCGCCTGGCGCGCGATCCGCGCGGACGCGGACGCGCGCGCGGCGGCGGCGAAGGCCGCGGCCGAGGCGGGTACGGGAGAGGCCGCCGACCCCTCTCCGTCCGCGGACCGGGCGTCGGCCTGACGGCCGTCTCCTCGTCCTCCCCGCCACCGCTTCCCGAGAACCCCGCCCCTTCCAGGGACGGGGTTCTCGCCCGTTCCCGCCCCGGTAGGGTGAAGACCGTCCCCCGCGCGTCCCGAGGAGAGCCGTCCCGTGCCCGAGCTGCCCGAGGTCGAGGTCGTCCGCCGTGGTCTGGAGCGCTGGATCGCCGGCCGGACCGTGGCCGGTGTCGAGGTGCTCCACCCGCGTGCCGTACGCCGTCACGTGGCGGGCGGCGCGGACTTCGCGGCCCGGCTGACCGGACGCCGCGTCGAAGGGGCCCGGCGGCGCGGCAAGTACCTGTGGCTGCCGCTGACCGGCACCGGCACCGCCGTCCTCGGTCACCTCGGCATGAGCGGGCAGCTCCTCGTCCAGCCCGAGGACGCCCCGGACGAGAAGCACCTGCGCATCCGGGTCCGCTTCGACGACTCCGCCGGCACCGAACTCCGCTTCGTCGACCAGCGCACCTTCGGCGGGCTCTCGCTCCACGAGCAGACCCCGGAAGGGCTTCCGGACGTCATCGCCCACATCGCCCGCGACCCGCTGGACCCCGCGTTCGACGACGCCGCGTTCCACCGGGCGCTGCGCCTGCGCCGTACGACGGTCAAGCGGGCCCTGCTCGACCAGTCGCTCATCAGCGGTGTCGGCAACATCTACGCCGACGAGGCGCTCTGGCGCTCCCGGCTGCACTACGACCGGCCCACCGCCACCCTGACCCGGCCGCGCTCGGCGGAACTCCTCGGACACGTCCGGGACGTGATGAACGCGGCGCTCGCGGCCGGGGGCACCAGCTTCGACAGCCTGTACGTGAACGTCAACGGCGAGTCCGGTTACTTCGACCGCTCGCTCGACGCGTACGGGCGCGAGAACGAGCCCTGTCACCGCTGCGGTACGCCGATGCGCCGCCGCCCGTGGATGAACCGGTCCAGCTACTTCTGCCCCCGCTGCCAGCGCCCCCCGCGCCCGGCGCGCGTGCCGGTGCTGGGCGCGGGGCGCTGAGACGGGATCCACTTCTCCCGGCCCGGCCCGGCCCCGGTTGCTCAGCTCGCCGGCCGGGGACCCGGGTGGGGCCTCACGTGCCCACCGGGCTCGCGGCGCGCGCCGGGTTCCCCGCGGCCGGCCCGCTCGCCCCGCGCTCCGCGTCGTACCGTTCCCGCGCCGCCACGACCTGGGGCATCCGGCCCTCCACCAGCTCGATGAGGCCCATCAGCCGTTCGGCGACCTCGCGGCCGAGCGGGGTGAGGGTGTAGTCGACGCGCGGGGGATTGGTGGGCTGGGCCTCGCGGTGCACCAGACCGTCGCGCTCCAGGGCGTGCAGGGTCTGGGAGAGCATCTTCTCGCTCACCCCGTCGACCCGGCGCCGCAGCTCGTTGAAGCGGAACGTCCCGTCGTGGAGCGCGCCGAGGGTGAGGCTTCCCCAGCGGCCCGTCACGTGCTCCAGCGTGGCGCGCGAGGGGCAGGCGCGGGCGAACACGTCGTAGGCACGGTCGTCAGTCATGTCTTCCACGGTACTCCGCACAGCGCTGCGCGCTCACTGGGCGCTAACCAGAGGCTTGCGCTATCTAAAAGTTAGTGCTCTACTTCTGGTCGTCCCCCGCACAGCCGCTCCGAGGAGTCCCCTGTGACCAGCCCTGTCGTCTCCATCGCCTACCACTCCGGCTACGGCCACACCGCCGTCCTGGCCGAGGCCGTCCGTGACGGCGCCGCCGAGGCCGGCGCCACCGTCCACCTGATCAAGGTCGACGAGATCACCGACGCCGAGTGGGAGCTGCTCGACGCCTCCGACGCGATCGTCTTCGGCTCGCCCACCTACATGGGCACCGCCTCCGGCGCCTTCCACCAGTTCGCCGAGGCCACCTCGAAGCGCTGGTTCGGTGACGCCTGGCTCGACAAGCTGGCCGCCGGGTTCACCAACTCCGGCTCCAAGAGCGGCGACAAGCTGCACACCCTCCAGTTCTTCCAGACGCTCGCCGGCCAGCACGGCATGACCTGGGTCAATCTGGGCCTGAAGCCCGGCTGGAACAGCAGCGTCGGCTCCGAGAACGACCTCAACCGCCTCGGCTTCTTCTCCGGCGCCGGCGCCCAGACCCCCAGCGACCTCGGCCCGGAGGCCGTCCACAAGGCCGACATCGCCACCGCCGAACACCTCGGCCGCCGCGTCGCCACCACCGCCCGCGTCTTCCTGGCGGGCAAGACCGCGGCCTGACCGGCCCCGGCTCCACGGAAGGGCCCCGCCACCGACCGGTGACGGGGCCCTTCCGCGCCCGCGGGTGACGGGCCGGCTCAGTACCCGAAGTCCTGCGTCCACCACGGGCCGCCGGCGCCGAAGTGCACGCCCACGCCGAGGGCGGTGAAGTCGCAGTTCAGGATGTTGGCGCGGTGGCCGTCGCTGGCCATCCAGGAGGTCATCACGGCCGCCGCGTCGACCTGGCCGCGGGCGATGTTCTCGCCGCCCATGCCCGAGACGCCGGCCTTCTGCGCGCGGGTCCACGGGGTGTCGCCGTCCGGGTCCGTGTGGTCGAAGAAGCCGCGGGTCGCCATGTCGGCGCTGAAGGCGCCGGCGAGGGCGGCCAGCTCCGCGTCCTGGCGGACCGGGGTGCAGCCGACCTTGGCGCGCTCCGCGTTCACCAGCCGTACGACCTCCGCCTCGGCGGCCGCCGCGCGGCTCGCGGTCGAGGGGGCGGAGGGGGTGGTCATCAGCGGCACCGGGGTGGTGACGGCCGGCTTCGGCGCGTCCTGCGTGGTGGGGACGGCGGTGGGTGTCCGCGGTGCCTTCGGGGGCACCGGGGGAGTGCTCCGCTTCGTGGCGGCCGGCGCGGGCTTCAGTGTCGGCGCGGCGGAGGGAGTGGAGGACGGCGCGGAGGACGGCGTACGCGAAGGGGTCGGCGTCGCCGACGCCTTCGTGGACGGGGCCGCCGACGGTGACGCCGGCCTGCCGCTGCCCGGACCGGGACCCGTGCCCGTGCCCGTGCCTGTGCCCGTACGGGAGTCCGTGCCGCCCGTACCGGCCGCCGAGGTGCGTGCCGCGCCGCCCTGGGTCGTCAGCTCCGGCGTCTGACGGGTCTCGACCTGCCGCTCGCTCGTCGCGGCGCCGCCCGTGG
>NZ_JAPSIW010000642.1 GCF_031178505.1 Streptomyces sp.
GCTCTCCGCCAAGCCGTTCCGGGACCGGCTCCTCGGGGTGCTCGGCACCTCCGAGGCGCTCGCCGACCATCTGGCCCGGCACCCCGGCGACTGGCGGTCCCTCGTCACGTACGAGGCGGCCGACCTGCGCCCCGGGCTCGCCGACTTCGAGCGGGGCCTCGCCGACGCCGACGACCCGGTCTCGCTCCGCGTCGCCTACCGCCGCTGCCTCCTCGCCATCGCCGCCCGCGACGTCTGCGGGACCAGCGGTGTGGCCCGGACCGCGGCCGAGCTGGCCGACCTGGCGACCGCGACCCTCCGCGCCGCCCTCGCCCTCGCCCGGGCCGCCGCCCCCGAGGACGCCGCCCTGTGCCGGCTCGCCGTCATCGCGATGGGCAAGTGCGGAGGCAACGAGCTGAACTACGTCTCGGACGTGGACGTGATCTTCGTCGGGGAGGCCGCCGACGGCGCCGACGAGGCCAAGGCGCTCCAGGCGGCGACCCGGCTCGCCGCCCACCTCATGCGGATCTGCTCGGAGACCACCGTCGAGGGCTCCATCTGGCCGGTCGACGCCAACCTCCGGCCCGAGGGCCGCAACGGCCCGCTCGTCCGCACCCTCGCCTCACACGTCGCCTACTACCAGCGCTGGGCCAAGACCTGGGAGTTCCAGGCGCTCCTCAAGGCCCGCCCGGTCGCCGGCGACGAGGAGCTCGGCGCCCAGTACATCGACGCCGTCTCCCCCATGGTCTGGCAGGCCGCCGAGCGCGAGAACTTCGTCGCCGACGTGCAGAAGATGCGCCGCCGGGTCGTCGACAACATCCCCGTCGCCCAGGTCGAGCGCGAGCTCAAGCTCGGCCCCGGCGGCCTGCGCGACGTCGAGTTCGCCGTCCAGCTCCTCCAGCTGGTGCACGGCCGCAGCGACGCCACCCTGCACAGCGGCACCACCCTCGACGCGCTCGCCGCCCTCGCCGCCGGCGGCTACGTCGGCCGCGCGGACGCGGCCCAGCTCGACGAGGCGTACCGCTTCCTGCGCGCCATGGAGCACCGCATCCAGCTCCACCGGCTGCGCCGCACCCACCTCGTCCCCGAGGACGAGGCCGACCTGCGCCGCCTCGGCCGCTCCCTCGGACTGCGCACCGACCCGGTCGCGGAGCTCAACCGGGAGTGGAAGCGGCATGCGGCCGTCGTCCGCCGCCTGCACGAGAAACTCTTCTACCGGCCGCTGCTCGACGCCGTCGCCCAGCTCGCCCCCGGCGAGATCCGGCTCAGCCCCAAGGCCGCCGGTCAGCGCCTCGAAGCGCTCGGGTACGCCGACCCGGCCGCCGCCCTGCGCCACCTGGAGGCACTGGCCTCGGGTGTCTCCCGCAAGGCCGCGATCCAGCGGACGCTGCTGCCCGTGCTGCTCGGCTGGTTCGCCGACTCGGCCGACCCCGACGCCGGACTCCTCGGCTTCCGCAAGGTCTCCGACGCCCTCGGCAAGACGCCCTGGTACCTGCGGCTGCTGCGCGACGAGGGCGCCGCCGCCGAGAACCTGGCCCGGGTGCTCTCGGCCGGCCGCCTCGCCCCCGACCTGCTGCTCCGCGCCCCCGAGGCGGTCGCCCTCCTCGGCGACCCGGAGGGCCTGAAGCCGCGCGACCGGGACCACCTGGAGCAGGAGGTGCTCGCCGCCGTGGGCCGGGCGGACGGCCCCGAGCAGGCCGTGGCGGCGGCCCGCGGGGTGCGCCGCCGGGAGCTGTTCCGTACCGCCGCGGCCGATCTCATCGGCTCGTACGGTACGGAGGACAGCCCCCGCGCCACCGAACCGGGCCCCCTGGTCGACCGGGTCGGCGCCGCGATCGCCGACCTCACCGCGGCGACGATCGCGGGCGCGCTGCGGGCCGCCGTGCGGGCCGAGTGGGGCGACCGGCTGCCGACCCGGTTCGCCGTCATCGGCATGGGCCGCTTCGGCGGGCACGAGCTGGGGTACGGCTCCGACGCCGATGTCCTCTTCGTGCACGAGCCGCGCGAGGGAGTGGACGAACAGGAAGCGGCCCGGGCCGCGAACCGGGTGGTCTCGGAGATGCGCAGGCTGCTCCAGCTGCCCACCACCGACCCGCCGTTGCTCATCGACGCCGACCTCAGGCCGGAGGGCAGGAGCGGCCCCCTGGTGCGCACCCTGAAGTCGTACGAGGCCTACTACCGCCGCTGGTCGCTCGGCTGGGAGAGCCAGGCCCTGCTGCGTGCCCAGGCCGTCGCGGGGGACGAGGAACTGGGGGAACGGTTCCTCGCGCTCGCCGACCCGCTGCGCTACCCGGCCGAGGGTCTCGGCGAGGACGCGGTCCGGGAGATCCGCCGCCTGAAGGCCCGGATGGAGTCCGAGCGGCTGCCGCGCGGCGCCGACCCGACGCTCCACACCAAGCTGGGCCGGGGCGGCCTGAGCGACGTCGAGTGGACGGTCCAGCTGATCCAGATGCGGCACGGCCACGCCCGGCCGGAGCTGCGCACCACCCGCACCCGGCAGGCGCTCGCCGCCGCGTGCGCGGCCGGGCTCATCGCGTCGGACGAGGCGCAGATCCTGGACGAGGCGTGGGTCCTCGCCACCCGCGTCCGCAACGCGGTGATGCTGGTGCGCGGCCGCCCCGGCGACACCTTCCCCGGCGACCCGCGCGAAATGGCCGCCGTGGGACGGTACCTGGGGTACGGCCCGGGCCACGTCGGGGAGGCGGTCGAGGACTACCGCCGCGTCACCCGCCGGGCGCGGGCCGTGGTGGAGGACCTCTTCTACGGCGCGTAGGACGCGTGCGCGGGCCCGGCCGGGCGCCTCGACGGCACCGGGCCCGGCGCCCGGCAGGTCCGGCCCCCCGCGGCCCTCGGCCCCCGGAAGGGCCCGGCGCCTACGGCGTGCGGGCCGTGACCCGCTCCCGGTCGCCGTCCACCGGGGCGGCCTCGTGGTCCTCCCCCAGGAGGGCCCGCACATATGTCAGGTAGCCGGTGAGCGCCAGCTCGAAGGCCTGGTCGGCGCGGCCCTCCGGTACGGCTCCGAGGGCGCGGGCCAGGTGCGGGGTGGCCGTCTCGTCCGCGAGCTCCCACATGGCCTCGGGTGCGGCCAGGTCGAGCGCCGAGCCGAGGACCAGGTTCTCCAGGGCGATGATCACCGGCATGACGTCGGGCAGCGCGAACCCGGCCGCGAGGAGCCGGCCGACGGCCCGCTCGTACTGGTCGAGGACCTTCGGTGCCCGGACCGGCGAGGTGGTGAGCAGCGGGATCGTGCGCGGGTGGGCGGCGAAGGCCGCCCGGTAGGACCGGGCCCAGGCCGCCATGCCCCGGTCCCAGGGCTCCAGGTCCAGGGTCTCCGTCTCGATCGCCGAGGCGACCCGTTCGCGCAGCAGCTCCACGATCCCGTCCCGGCCGTCCACGTGGTGGTAGATGGACGCCGTCTGCACCCCGAGCCGCCTGGCGATCTGGGGAACGCTGAACTCCCCCTGCTCGTCGACGATTTCGAGAGCCGTGGTGGTGATCCGCTCCCGGTCGAGGAGGGGTCTGCGCGGCCGGCCCATGAAACGTCACTCCCTGTTCAGGTCTTCCCGAATCGTCGGAGGCGAGGTTACCCTGCCGCAACCAAAAGGCTTTAGGTTTTGAGTGCGAAGGCTTCCCCGCCCGCACCCGGGACCGCGCACCGGCACGCTCGTTCCGACGCACCGGTGCGTACGTCATGGACCTCGGGGACGTCCGGTTCCTTGCGAACGGCACTGTCGCGGCCGGCCCGGTGCAGGCCCCGGCCGGCGAACGGCATCGCGGAGAGCCCGGTCCGCCCGGCCTCGCCGGGCGGCCGGATCACGTACCGGAGCCGACCCGCTCCTCGTGCGCCTCCACGGCGTCCCGGTCCCGGGCGTCCCGGTCCCCGGCGTCCCGCGGGGTCCCGTCGCCGGACCCCGGCACGGCCGCCGGTTCCACCGGTCCGACCAGCTTCGGCAGACGGTGCGGCCAGGCCCCGTACCAGAGGAGGGCGACGACGAAGCCGAAGCCCAGGCAGACGATGCCGCCGACCGCGTCCAGCCAGAAGTGGTTGGCGGTCGCGACGATCACGACGAGGGTGGCCGTCGGGTAGAGCAGGCCGAGGATCCGCGCCCACGGCGCCCGGGCGAGGAAGAAGATG
>NZ_JAPSIW010000643.1 GCF_031178505.1 Streptomyces sp.
GCCGCTGACCGCCACCTCCGACGAGGCGGTCACCCAGATCCGGCCGGCCTCCAACCTGAGCGTGGTGAAGGCGGCCGACGCCACCACCGTCACCGTCGGCCAGGTCGTGACGTACCGCGTCACCGTCCGCAATGCCGGCCCGAACCAGGCCACCGGCGTCACCGTCACCGACCAGCTCCCCGGCGACCTCACCTTCCTGTCCGCCAGCGGTTCCCCCGGCACCTACGACCCGGCCACCGGCCGGTGGACCGTCGGTGACCTCGCCGCAGGTGCCACCGCCACCCTCACCCTCCACGCCAAGGCCACGGAACCGGGACCGCTCGAGAACACGGCCACCGCCACCGCCAACGAGAAGGACCCCCGCCCCGGCGACAACACCGACGCCGTGACCGTCTGCGTCGAACGGACGCCCTCCTGCGATCCTTGCCCCCCGCCCGGGCCCGCGCCCTGCGACCCGTGCACCGACACGCCCATCAACCCGGCCCGCTGCAACGCGCTGACCTCCACCGCGTCGGGACTGCTCGTCCCGCAGACCCGCGTCACCGGGATCACCGGCCCGGCGCCGCGCCGTATCGCCGACGACCGGCAGTCGATCGACGTCGTCGTGAACGCCCCGGACGCCGATGACTGCCCCCAGACCTACTCGGTCAAGGCATACCTGACGCCTCGTCATGGCCAGGTGGGGCCTGTCCCCGACGTCAACCTGTTGCCGACCCGCACCAGCAACGCCTGGGCCGACACCGACCTGCGGCTCACCCTTCCCGAACCGGGGGTGTACCTGGTGGTCGGCGACATCAACACACAGATCTGTGCGACCGTCGACGACGCGGGAACCACCAACCTGTGGACCACGGTGCGCCTGATCGACGGGACCGGCGCCGAGCTCGGGCGCCGCCACTCGGCCCAGCACCAGTTCTCGGCGTCGCCCACCACCCGGTTCCAGCACTGCATCAACGGGCCCACACCGCTGTCCAGGCTCATCACCGTGACGCCGGCGCAGGGGGCGCGAACGATCCGCGTCCAGGCGATCCTGCAGGGCGGTGGTCCCGGCAACGGGCTGACCGGCGGCTCCACGCTCGAGGGGTCGGAGTTCCGGGGCAGCCGGTCCCACCTGACGTACGTCAAGATCAGCGACTGAGAACACCGATGCGCTGTCCCGGCCGGCGCCGCTGCGACGGCCGGGACAGTCGGGCGGACATCTGCCGCGGGAGCGCGGCTCCGGCTCGGGCATGACCGGCCGGCGCCGCCCGGCCGAGCGGACCGAGCCCTGGAGTCCGGCCCCGGCCGCACGAGGTCCTTCCGGCCCGGGGCCGGCCCGGTGGCCGGCCTCAGGCCGGCTTGCGCCACACGGAGATGTGCTTCGCGGAGTCCTGGGTGAACGGGGACCCGTCCCAGTCCGCGACGCGACGTTCCAGTTCGAGCCCGGCGATCCGTGCCATCAGGTCGAGCTCCGCCGGCCAGGCGTACCGGTGCCGGGAGTTCGCGCGGCGGTAGCGGCCGTCGTCGCCGTCGCGGGTGAAGTGGTGCGAGACGAGGATCTGCTCGACCAGGTCGAAGGTGTCGAAGCCGAGATGCCGCTGGGAGACGTCGAACGGCACCGCGACCTGACCGGGCGGCAGGAGCCGCAGCGGCGGCACGCCCAGCTCGATGACGAACCGGCCGCCGGGCTCCAGATGCCGTGCGGCGTTGCGGAAGCACTCGACCTGCTCGTCCTGCGTGAGCAGGTTCGAGATGGTGTTGTAGACGAGGTAGACCAGGGAGAACTCGCCGGGGACGACGGTCGTGGCCATGTCCCCCACGATCACCGGGAGCGTCTCCTCGTCCACCTTGCGCCGCAGCACCGCCGCCATGTGCTCGGACAGTTCGATGCCCACCACCGGTACGCCGCGTTTCCGGAGGGGGACTCCCACCCGTCCGGTTCCGATGGCGAACTCCAGAGCCCGGCCTTCTCCGGCGAGCTCGGCGAGGAAGGCGAGGGTCGGTCCGAGGGCGGCGGCCGAGGACGCTTCGGCCTCCTCGGCGTCGTAGCGGTCGGCGGTTTCACGGGTCCACAGTTCGCTGCTCGTCACGGCCGACCACTGTGCCGGGTACGAGGGGCACTGTCGACCGTTCATGTCCCCCTCCGCATAGGCGGGGCCTATCGAGATCAGCCGCACCATGTCTTGGACCACTCGGCGATCCGGGCCGTAGCGTCGAGGCATGGCTCTGGCACCCCCGAGGGACCGGACGGCCGCCCGCACGCCGTCCTCCACCCCGTCACGCGGATTCTGGTCCTCGACCATCGGCAAGAAGACCGTCATGGCCGTCAGCGGCCTGATCATGCTCGGCTACCTCGTCGCCCACGTCGCCGGCAACCTCAAGGTCTTCTTCGGCCCCGAGGAGTTCAACGCCTACGGCCACTGGCTGCGCGTGATGGGCGCCCCCGTCCTCCATCACGCGTGGGGCCTGTGGGCCGTCCGCGTCCTCCTCCTCGCCGCCGTCCTCGCCCACGCCGTCTCCGCCTACCAGCTCAGCAGGCGTGGCATCGCCGCCCGCCCCACCGGCTACGTCCACCGCCGCCGCCGCGCCTCCTACGCCACCCGGACCATGCGCTGGGGCGGCGTCGTCCTCGCCCTCTTCATCGTCTGGCACGTCCTCGACCTCACCACCGGCACCGTCCACCCCGGCGGCTTCGAGGCCGGCAAGCCGTACCAGAACGTGGTCGACACCTTCTCCACCTGGTACGGCAACGTCATCTACCTCGTCGCCATGCTCGCCGTCGGCCTCCACATCCGCCACGGCTTCTGGAGCGCCGCCCAGACCCTCGGCGTCGGCAGCGCCCGCCGCGAGCGCCTCCTGAGGGCCCTCGCCGACCTCCTCGCGCTCGCCCTGACCGCCGGCTTCGTCTCCGTACCCGTCGCCGTCATGACCGGACTGGTGAACTGACCATGAACCACCCCGCGTACACGCTCGGCGAGCCGATCGCCGACACCAAGGCCCCGGCGGGACCCATCGCCGACCGCTGGGACACCCGCCGCTTCGAGGCGAAGCTGGTCAACCCCGCCAACCGCCGCAAGCACCGCGTCATCGTCGTCGGCACCGGCCTCGCCGGCGGCTCCGCCGGTGCCACCCTCGCCGAACAGGGCTACCAGGTAGTCCAGTTCTGCTACCAGGACTCACCGCGCCGCGCCCACTCCATCGCCGCCCAGGGCGGCATCAACGCCGCGAAGAACTACCGCAACGACGGCGACTCGGTGCACCGTCTCTTCTACGACACCGTCAAGGGCGGCGACTTCCGCGCCCGCGAGTCCAACGTCCACCGCCTCGCCCAGATCTCCGTCGAGATCATCGACCAGTGCGTCGCCCAGGGCGTCCCCTTCGCCCGTGAGTACGGCGGACTCCTCGACACCCGCTCCTTCGGCGGCGTCCAGGTCTCCCGCACCTTCTACGCCCGCGGCCAGACCGGACAGCAGCTCCTGCTCGGCGCCTACCAGGCCCTCTCCCGGCAGATCGCCGCCGGCACCGTCGAGATGCACCCGCGCACCGAGATGCTCGACCTGATCGTCGTCGACGGGCGCGCCCGGGGCATCGTCGCCCGCGACCTGATCACCGGCCGGATCTCCACCCACTACGCCGACGCCGTGGTCCTCGCCACCGGCGGTTACGGCAACGTCTTCCACCTCTCCACCAACGCGATGAACTCCAACGCCACCGCCGTCTGGCGGGCCCACCGGCGCGGGGCCTACTTCGCGAACCCCTGCTTCACCCAGATCCACCCCACGTGCATCCCGCGCACCGGCGACCACCAGTCCAAGCTCACGCTGATGAGCGAGTCCCTGCGCAACGACGGCCGCATCTGGGTCCCCAAGGCCGCCGGCGACCGGCGGCCCCCCGCCGCGATCCCCGAGGACGAGCGCGACTACTTCCTGGAGCGGATCTACCCCTCCTTCGGCAACCTCGTCCCCCGCGACATCGCCTCCCGCGCCGCCAAGAACGTCTGTGACGAGGGCAGGGGAGTGGGCCCCGGCGGCCAGGGGGTGTATCTCGACTTCGCCGACGCCATCCGCCGCATGGGCCGCGCCAAGGTCGAGGAGAAGTACGGCAACCTCTTCGACATGTACGAGCGGA
>NZ_JAPSIW010000644.1 GCF_031178505.1 Streptomyces sp.
CGACCGATGTCCGGTCGCCGGCCCGCCCGCGCCACAGGCCGGGACCGGGGCCGCGGCTCACACCGCCACGAGCGGGCCGCCCGGGGCGGACGCTCCGGGTCGTCGTGCGCATCGAGCGGCGGCGCCGGGGTCGCTACGATGCGTCCCGGATCAGGGGCGGGAAGCGGTCGGCGACGGGCGTCCGGGAGCGGGCGGGGGGCGCGGGGCCGGTTCATGGCCCCCGCAGCCGTACCGTCGACTCAAGGGGACGCCACCGCATGGACGCACCGCCGTCACCACTCCTGCCCGCACCCCCCGGACCGCGCGCCGTGCCGGTCGGTGCGCTGGTTCCGCTGTCCCGGCCCGGCTGGGTGGAGGCGGGCCGGCATCTGCTCGCGGGGCTCGAACTGGCCGTCCGTGAGGTGAACGAGGCCGGGGGGATCGGCGGGCGCCCCCTCGCCCTGGTGGTCCGGGACACGGCCGGCGATCCGGAGCGGGCGGCGAAGGCGGTGGAGGAGCTGGCCGGGCTGGGGGTGGCCGCCGTGACCGGGGAGTACCACAGTGTCGTCGCGCGGGCCGCCGCCGCGCGGGCCGACGCGCTCGGTCTGCCGTTCCTGTGTTCGTCGGCGGTCCTGGACGAACTCACCGAGGAGCCGACGGACCGGGTGGCGCGGCTCGCACCGGCGCAGTCGCACGGCTGGCGGCTGTACGCGGACTTCCTGCGCGACGCGGGCCACACCCGTGTCGCCGTGGCGGCGGAGCCCGGCGCGTACTGGGCGTCGGGGGCCCGCGTCCTGCGCGAGCGTCTGGCCCCGCACGGTGGCTCCGTGACGACGCTCGACGCGCGGGCCCTCTCCCCCGGAGCGGTCTGCGAGGAACTCGTCGAGCACGGGGTCGGCGCGCTCCTCCTGCTGGTCGGCATCCCGGAGCCGGCGGCGGCGCTCGTCCGGGCCGTCCGCCGCGACCGGCGCCTTGCCGGGGTGCTGCTCGGTGCTCCGGCGGGACAGCCGGAGTTCGCCGGGTGGTCGGACCTGCTCGGGGACGAGGGCGCGGGCGTTCCCTTCCTCCGCTACCTGCCCGAGCGTCTCGGGCCGCGCGGCCTACGGGTCGAGGCCGCCCTGCGCGAACACCTGGGCACCGCGCCCTCGTTCGTCGCGTTCGAGGGCCACGACACGATCACGGTCCTGGCCGAGGCGCTGCGCTCCCACGGGACGGACCGGGCACGCCTCGCCGCGTCCTGGGCCAGGGTGGCGGTCGACGGCACCCGGGGCCCGATCACGTTCTCGCGCGTGCCCGGCATCGGCGTACGGCAGTGGGCGTGGGCACCGGTCCAGGTCGTGGACCGGGACCCGGCGCGTCCCGACCGTTTCCGCGTGCTCCGCTCCTTCTGACGCACGTGCCCGGCGCCGCGCCGGAGGGCGCCCGGTGCCGGGATCACGGGCCGGCCGGTGCCTCGCCTTCCGTGAGAACGCCGCCGGCCAGGCGGAGGCGGCGGTCGACGCCGATCGCCCGGAGGAACCGTTCGTCATGGCTGACGACGACGAAGGCTCCCCGGTAGGCGTTGAGGGCGCTCTCCAACTGGGCGGTGCTGACGAGGTCGAGGTTGTTCGTCGGCTCGTCGAGCAGCAGCAGGTGCGGGGCCGGCTCGGCGTACAGCACGCAGGCGAGGGTGGCCCGCAGCCGTTCGCCGCCCGACAGTGCCCGGACGGGCAGGTGGGCCCGGGGGCCGCGGAAGAGGAACCGGGCGAGCAGGTTCATCCGCTCGGCCTCGGGTCGGTGGGGGGCGTAGGTGCCGAAGTTGTCGGCGACGCCACGGTCCGGGTCGAGGAGGTCGAGGCGCTGGGAGAGGTAGGCGATCCGGCCGTCGGCCCGCCTGATCTCACCGTCGTCCGGGGTGAGATCGCCGTCGAGGAGGCGGAGCAGGGTGCTCTTGCCCGCTCCGTTGGGGCCGGTGAGCGCGATGCGTTCGGGGCCCCGGACGGTGAGATCGGCGCCGGGCTCCGCGAAGACGGGCCGGTCCCCGAGGCGGATCCGCAGGCGTTCGCCGTGGAAGAGCGTGCGGCCCGCGGGGACGACGGTCTCCGGGAGGTCGAGGGTGAGGCGCTGCTCGTCCCGCAGGGCGCGTCCGGCCTCGTCGAGACGGGCCTGGGCGTCGCCGACGCGGGTGGCGTGCGTCTGTCCGGCCCGGCCGGCCGCCTCCTGCGCTCCGCGTTTCATGTTCCCGGCGAAGATGCGGGGCAGGCCGGCGTTCTTGAGGTTGCGGGCGGCGTTGCTCTGCCGCCGTTCGGCACGCTCCCTGGCCTGCTGCATCTCCCGCTTCTCGCGCTTGAGTTCCTGCTCGGCGTTGCGGACGTTCTTCTCGGCGACCTCGCGCTCGGCCTGCACGGCCGCTTCGTAGGCGGTGAAGTTTCCTCCGTAGAGCCGCAGTTCGCCGCGCTCGAGTTCGGCGACGCGCTCCATCCGGTCGAGGAGGACGCGGTCGTGGCTGACGAGGAGCAGGCAGCCGTTGAAGTCGTCCAGCACGTCGTAGAGCTTGTGGCGGGCGTCCAGGTCGAGGTTGTTGGTGGGCTCGTCGAGCAGCAGGACGTCCGGCCGCTTCAGGAGCTGGGCGGCGAGGCCGAGCGAGACGATCTGACCGCCGCTGAGCGTGCGCAGCACGCGGTCGAGGGCGAGGTCCCCAAGGCCGAGGCGGTCGAGCTGGGCGCGGGTGCGTTCCTCGATGTCCCAGTCGTCGCCGATGGTGGTGAAGTGCTCCTCGGCCACGTCGCCCGCCTCGACGGCGTCGATGGCGCGGATGACGTCGGCGACGCCGAGGACCTGGGCGACGGTGAGGTCCTTGGTGAGGGGAAGGTTCTGCGGCAGGTGGCCGAGGGTGCCCTCGACCGTCACCGACCCCTGGCGGGGCCGGAGTTCACCGGCGATCAGCTTGAGCAGGGTGGTCTTTCCGGAGCCGTTGGGGGCGACGAGCCCCGTCCTTCCGGGGCCCACGGTGAAGGACAGGTCCTCGAAGACGGGGGTGTCGTCCGGCCAGGAGAAGGACAGGTGGGAGCAGACGACGGCGGGATAAGACATGGCAACGACCTCGTACGGGACAGCGGGGCAGGACGGTGCACCACCCCGGGAAGACAGGGGAAGAGGGAACGACGAGGCGAACCACTGCGGCTGGGCCCTTACGCTCCTGCCGGTGGTCGCTCACCTTCGGGTATCACCCGGAGATGTCGTCGTCACCCGCCACGGTCTGTCACTCCTCACGACACGGTCGATGTCCCCGCCAGTGTAACAAGCCGGTCCGCCGGACGCGGGAATCGCGGCGCCGGCGGCGGGATCCGGGCGCGGACCGGTTCGAGGCGGGGGCGTACGGCGGGCGGCGTCCGTACACTCCGGTGCATGGGCACCTTCTCCTGAACCGGCGGGCACAGCCCGGCCGCCCCTCGCCGTCCCCCCGGCCGTCAGACCCTCGACGTGCCGGGCGCCGTCGGCGTGTCCCCGTACGTGATCCCCCCCCGTACGCCGTCACAGGAGAGATGAGAGCTCTTCCATGGAACGTCGCTCCCCCAGCCGCGCGCTGGACGACCGGATCGCCCGGTTGCGGAAACTGGCCGAGGCCGACCCCCGGGTGGAGGGCGTCCTCCTCTACGGGTCGTGGACGCTCGGCGAGGCCGACGAGCACTCGGACATCGAGGCCTACCTGTACGTCAGGGACGAGGAGGTCGAGGACTTCGACGGGCCGGCCTTCCTGGCGGGGCTCGCTCCACTCGAACTCGCCTACACCACCATGTACGGCGTGCTCGCGGTCGTGTTCGACGACCTGATGCGCGGTGAGTTCCACATCACCGCGGCCGGCCCGGGGATCGACGAGGTCCCGGGCTGGGAAGGGGCGGTGCATCTGCCCCGCCCCGAGGAGGCCGTGCTCCTCGACCGCACCGGGCGGCTGAGGCGGGCCGCCCTGCGGCTGGCCGCGTTCCGGCCGCCGGAGCCCGCCGGTACCGCCCGGCAGCTCGTCGACGAGCTGACCACCTGGACCCTCATGCTCGCCCACGTCCTGGCGCGCGGTGAGATCGCCCGCTCCCATGCGCTGCTGCACACGGTGATCGCCCCTCAACAGCTCCAGCTGTGCCGGCTGCTG
>NZ_JAPSIW010000645.1 GCF_031178505.1 Streptomyces sp.
CCGCGGCCGACCCGGACACGGGGCGCCGGCTGTGGGCGGAGTCGGAGCGCCTGACCGGCGTACGGTTCGCGCTCAGCGCCAGGTAGCGCCGACCTCGCGGGTGTCGACACGCGAACCCGGCGGCACCCGCCAGGACTCCACGCACACGGTGTACGTCTCCGTCCGCGCCGCCCCGGCGGCGATCGGGGCGGGCAGCGGCCGGGAATCGGTCACGGTGCCCCAGTCGATGCCCAGGGCGCCGACGACGTGCGTCCCGAAGGTGACGGTTCCGGCGACCACGGGCGTGCCGCCGGTGTTCCGGAAGGTGACCGTCACGCGCTCGCACCAGCGCCGGTCGGTGTCCGCGAGGACCGGCACGGAGACGGTGAGCGCGGCGGGCGCCGGAGCCGGGGACGGGGACGGCGGTGGCGTGGGCGGGGAGGCCGGCCCCGGGGTCGCTCCCCGGGGCGGTGGCAGGGGCCGGGGGCCGGTGCCGGGCCCGCTCGTGTCCGGCGCGGAGTGCGGAGGAGTGCGGGGAGGGGCGGTGGCGGCGTCCGTACGGGACGGGCCCGGTGCCGGAGCGCCCGGTTCCGTACCGCCACCGGCCTCCGCTCCGCCGCCCGGCTCCCTGCCGCCGTACGCGCCGGGTCCCGTGCCGCTGCCCGTCCCGGCTCCGGGGTCCGCGGGCGTACCCGTACCGGAGGACGCGGACGGGGTGGCGGGGGAGGGGAGCGGCGAGGGGGAGCGGGTGCTGGAGGCGAGGGTCGGGAGGGCGGCGGGGCCGGCCGGGGGAGCCGCGCCGGAGGGGACGACCGTGCCGTGCCGACCCGGGCCGGCGCCCAGGGGCGCGTACGCGTCGCCGTCCCCGCCGATGCCGCAGGCGGTCAGCGCTCCGCCGAGGCAGAGCGCCACCGTCACGAGTCCCGGCTTCCTTCGCCCCATGTCGCCAGTGTGGCCGATGGGCCCTCACGGGAGGGGCGGTTCGCCGAACTCCGCCCCTGCTCCGGTCAGTCGGAGATGAGTCCCTCGCGGAGCTGGGCGAGGGTGCGGGTGAGCAGCCGCGAGACGTGCATCTGCGAGATGCCGACCTCCTCGCCGATCTGCGACTGGGTCATGTTGGCGAAGAAGCGGAGCATGATGATCTGCCGCTCGCGGGGCGGGAGTTTGGCGAGCAGCGGCTTCAGCGACTCGCGGTACTCGACGCCCTCCAGGGCGGTGTCCTCGTAGCCGAGGCGGTCGGCGAGCGATCCCTCGCCGCCGTCGTCCTCGGGGGACGGCGAGTCGAGCGAGGAGGCGGTGTACGCGTTCCCGACCGCGAGGCCGTCGACCACGTCCTCCTCCGACACGCCCAGAACGGCGGCCAGTTCGGGCACGGTCGGGGAGCGGTCGAGCTTCTGCGCGAGTTCGTCGCCGGCCTTGGTGAGGGCGAGCCGCAGCTCCTGGAGGCGGCGCGGGACGCGCACGGACCACGAGGTGTCGCGGAAGAAGCGCTTGATCTCGCCGACGACCGTCGGCATCGCGAACGTCGGGAACTCCACGCCCCGTTCGCAGTCGAAGCGGTCGATCGCCTTGATGAGTCCGATGGTGCCGACCTGGACGATGTCCTCCATCGGCTCGTTGCGGGAGCGGAAGCGGGCCGCCGCGTACCGCACGAGGGGGAGGTTGAGCTCGATGAGCGTGTCGCGGACGTAGGTCCGCTCCGGGCTGTCGGCGGCGGCGCCTTCGGCGTCGAGCGCGCGCAGGCGGAGGAACAGGGAGCGCGACAGGGTGCGGGTGTCGAGGGTCTCCGGCACGACCGTCGGCGGCGGAGCGGGGGTTGTGGCGCTGTCGGCCGCGGTCGGCGCCGTCGTCTGCACGGGCGCGCCCGGGGCCACGGCCACCGCGAGGGGCGTGGAGAGGGACGCGGACGCGGACACGAGGTCGGACCCGGGCACGACGGCGGGTGCGGTGACGGACGCGGGCACGGTCACGGACGCGGGCGTGAGCGTGAGCACCTTCGAGCTGCCCTGTTCTGCGGACATGCCACCCCCTTGAGGTCGCGGACGGTCGCGGTGGCCGCGACCGTCTGAGGAACGCAGCCTCCACCTGAATACCGGCGGCAGGGCTGCGGCAAACTCGGTTCCAGCAGAATGTCACATGTCGGCAACACGCTGTAGTGACTTGTCGACAAGGAGTGGGCACATATCCGCAGGAAACAAGGGGGGTACGTCTTTTGGTGCTCCGTCAGGTTACTCCGAACCGGTCTACCTGATCCGGTTACGCCTCGATTCTGTTTGCGGATCTCAGACGGGCGAAGCTGCGGGCGAGGAGTCTTGACACGTGCATCTGGGAGACGCCGAGTTCCTGGCTGATCTGGGACTGGGTCAGGTTGCTGTAGTAGCGGAGCATCAGGATCCGCTGCTCGCGCTCCGGTAGCTGGACGAGGAGGTGCCGGACGAGGTCCCGGTGTTCGACGCCGGCGAGGGCGGGGTCCTCGTACCCGAGCCGGTCGAGCAGGCCGGGGAGCCCGTCGCCCTCCTGGGCGGCCTCCAGGGAGGTGGCGTGGTAGGAGCGGCCGGCCTCGATGCAGGCGAGCACCTCGTCCTCGCCGATCTTCAGCCGCTCCGCGATCTCGGCGGTGGTGGGTGAGCGGCCGTGGGCCGTGGTCAGGTCCTCGGTGGCGCCGTTGACCTGGACCCACAGTTCGTGGAGGCGGCGCGGGACGTGCACGGTGCGGACGTTGTCGCGGAAGTAGCGCTTGATCTCGCCGACGACCGTCGGCATCGCGAAGGTGGGGAACTGCACGCCCCGGTCGGGGTCGAAGCGGTCGATCGCGTTGATGAGGCCGATCGTCCCGACCTGGACGACGTCCTCCATCGGCTCGTTGCGGGACCGGAAGCGGGCCGCCGCGTACCGCACGAGGGGCAGGTTGGCCTCGATCAGGGCCCCGCGCACCCGCTGGTGCTCGGGGGTGCCCGGCTCCAGGTTCTTCAGCTGCCCGAACAGCACCTGGGTGAGGGCGCGGGTGTCGGCGCCACGGGTGCTCTGGGGGCGGGGGCGCGGGGCGTCCGCCGCTCCGCCCGCTTCGTGCTGGGGCGGGACCTGAGGTGCTGTACTGGCCGGCACGTTCACGCCACCCCTTTGGCTGGTGTAGCTGGTCGACTGGGTCAACTACGGTCAACTCATCCGTCAAAAGCGGTCATAGCATCACAAGACATGTCCACTGTGTGCAAGCACCGCATAACCACGTGTTGAGGGCATCAAGGACCCGAAAGGGGAGGCCGGAACACGACGAAGCCCCCCACCTGAACAGCGGGGGGCTCGGCGACGGAGAACCGGAGGGGGAAGGGGAGGGAGGGCTAGAAGGCGTAGTCCGCGATCACCCAGGTGGCGAACTCACGCCACTGCGCCACACCCGCCTGGTGGGCCGGATGGTCCAGGTACCGCTGGAGCGCCTCGGTGTCCTCGACGGCCGAGTTGATGGCGAAGTCGTACGCGATCGGGCGGTCCGTGATGTTCCAGTCGCACTCCCAGAACCGCAGCTCGGGGATCTGCTCGCCGAGCGCGCGGAACGCCTCGACACCGGCGACCACGCGCGGCTCGTCACGTGCGACGCCCTCGTTGAGCTTGAAGAGGACCAGATGGCGGATCACGGAGGGCTCCTAGTTGATGAGTTCGGTCATGAACTCGCCGACGCCCTGGGCGGCGCCGGAAATGCCCTCGAACCCTACCTGCACCAGATCGGCGGCCCGGGCCGGGGAGGTGATGATCGTATAGAGCACGAAGACCCCGATCGCGTACAGCGCGATCTTCTTCGCCTGTGCCATCTGCTCCGGCCCTCCCGTGTCCCCGCCCGGCTCCGCCCCGCTCGGCGCCCTCCGCCCGGCTGTCCCCACCCGGCTCCGCCGGACGACCGCGCCACTCTAACCGAGCCTTTATGGACCAAGGACCCGGCGATCGGGGCCTTTTGCCGCCCCCCGGGAGGGGAGCGGGGGAGCAGGATGGACACCGAGCCCGGCGGATCTGGCAGGAATCCCCGGGCTGTGGAACCGGCCCGCACTGCGGGGCCCGCGCCGCGAGCTTCCCCCCTGACCGTGGCGCGGGACCATCCGGACCGGTTCTCGCCGGGGGGAGCGGCTTGTCCCC
>NZ_JAPSIW010000070.1 GCF_031178505.1 Streptomyces sp.
CCGGGCCGGACGTCGGCCGGCGGCTCCTGCCGACTCCTGCGGACCGCCGACGGATGGGCCGCCGTCAACCTGGCCCGACCCGACGACCACGCGTCACTGCCCGCGCTGCTGGCCCTTCTCGGCGCGCGGGACACGGACCTGGACGGCGCTGCCCGCCGAACCACCGCCTCCCGACTCGCCGACGCCGCGCAGAAGGTGGGCATCCCCGCCGCCGCACTCGCAACGGCCTCTTCAAGCCGCGCCCCGGTACACGCCCGGTCCTACGGTGAGCGGCTGCGTCGCCCGCTCACTGCCCTGCGCGTACTCGACCTGTCCGCCCTCTGGGCCGGGCCTCTGTGCGCGCGACTGCTCGGCCTGGCCGGGGCACAGGTGACCAAGGTGGAGAGCACCACCAGACCGGACGGCGCGCGGTCGGGGCATCCGGAGTTCTACCGCTGGCTGCACGACGGACACGACAGCCTGGTCCTGGACTTCGCCTCCGGCGCCCTGGCGGACGCCGTGGACCGGGCGGACGTCGTCATCGAAGCCTCCCGGCCGCGAGCGCTACGGCAACTGGGGGTGTTCGCCGAGGAGTTCCTCACCGCGCGTCCCGGACGGGTCTGGGTCAGTATCACCGGGTACGGCCGCAACGATGACCGGATCGCCTTCGGAGACGACGCATCGGTGGCCGGCGGCCTGGTCGGCCGCGACCCGCACGGCGACCCCGTGTTCCTGGGTGACGCACTCGCCGACCCCGTCACCGGCCTGTACGCCGCCCACGCGGCCGTCCGCTCCCTCGCCGCCGGCGGCGCGGAGCTGCTGTGCGTGTCCATGGCGGCCTGTGCCGCCGCGCTCGCCGACTCCCGGACGGCACCGTGCTGATCCGGAACGTGGAGGTCGAGGGGTGCGCCCCTGCAGACGTACGGATCGGTGCCGACGGGCGGATCAGCGAGATCGGGCGCCATCTCGCCGGGGAGAGCCAGGTGGACGGAGGCGGAGGGGCGTTGCTGCCCGGACTGCACGACCACCACGTCCACCTCATGGCCCTGGCCGCCGACGCCGCCTCGGTCCACGTGGGCCCGGCCGACGTCCGTGCACCCGCCGGATTCGCTCAGGCCCTGCGGAGCGGGCCACCCGGGGAATGGGTGCGGGCGGTCGGCTACCACGAGAGTGTCGCGGGGAACCTGGACCGCTCCGCTCTGGACGCGATCGTCGCCGACCGGCCCGTGCGGGTGCAGCACCGCAGCGGGGCGATGTGGTTCCTCAACACCCCTGCGCTGTGGGCGGCAGGGTTGGACGGCGACGGCAGACTGTGGCGGGAGGACGAGCGGCTGCGGCAGCTGATCCCGCCGGTGCGGCTCGATCTGGCGGCTCTGGGCCGACGAGCCGCGCGCCTCGGCGTCACGGGCTTCACCAACGCCGACCCCCGGCCCGCTCCCGGCCTGCGGCGGACCCTGTCGGTGCTGCCGCAGCGGCTCACCGTCATGGGCGTCGATTCCCCGGTCAAGATCATGCTCGACGACGCCGCCCTGCCCACCCCGGGTGAACTCGCCGCTCTGGTGCGCGAGGCACGGCCCCGGCCCGTGGCCGTGCACTGTGTCACGCGTGTGCAGCTGCTCGTCACCCTGCTCGCCGTGCAGGAGGCCGGCCCGGTCGCCGGGGACCGCGTCGAGCACGGTGCGGTGATCCCGGCCGAGACCGTCCCCTGGATCCGGCGACTCGGGCTGACGGTCGTCACCCAGCCGCACTTCCCGGTGGAACGGGGCCGCCAGTACGCCGCCGAGGTCCCTCCGGACGACCACCCCCTCTACCGGTGCCGGAGTCTGGCCGAGGCGGGCATCCCGCTCGCCGCCGGCACCGACGCGCCGTACGGGACCGACGACCCGTGGGCGGTCATGCGGGCCGCGGTCGGCCGGGAGGACGGCGAGGGGGTGACACCGGAGGCCGCCCTGGGGCTCTTCCTCGGCGCGCCCGAGCAGCCCGCCCGCGCACGTCGGCTGTCGGTCGGTGCGCCGGCCGACCTGTGCCTGCTCCACGTGCCCCTGCGGGAGGCGCTCCACGTCCTGTCCGCCGACACCGTACGGGCCGTGTACGTCGGCGGCCGTCAGATCGCTCCCTGAACCAGCCCGTGCTCAGACGCTGTACCCACCATCCACCCCCAGAGCCTGCCCGGTGATGAACCCGGCCCGGTCGGACGCGAGGAACGCTACCGCCTCCGCGATGTCCCGCGCCTGCCCGAACCGGCGCATCGGAATGTTGCGCCGCGTGACGGCGAGAGCGTCCTCGTCCAGTTCCCCGGTGCTGATCAGCCGCCCCGCGATGCCGTCCGTGAGCATGCCGGGGGCGACACAGTTGACGCGGACGCCGTACCGTCCCTCCTCGGCGGCCAGCGCCCGGGCCACCGCCTCGACCGCTCCCTTGGTGCCCGAGGACAGCCCGTCACGCACCGGGAAGCGCCGGGTGGCGACCGTCGTCACGGCGACGACACTGCCCCGGCTCTTCCGCAGCAGCGGCAGCGCCGGGTGGACGAGACTGAAGAAGGCCACCGCGTCGGCCTCCAGCTGCGCCCGGTACCGGCCGGGCGTCACCTTGCTGAGATGCGTCATGGGCACATGCGGCCCCGCCGCGTACACCACCGTGTGGAGGCCGCCGAAGTCCGCCGCCGCGTCGCGCACCGCCCGCGCGGTCGCCTCCTCGTCGGTCAGGTCGAGCTGGACGGCCACGGACTGGCGCCCGGCCGCCTTCACCTCGTCGGTGAGCTCGTACGCGGCCTCCTGGCTGGCCCGATAGGTGAGCACGACGTCGCTGCCGCGGGCCGCGAGCATCCGTACGACGGCCGCCCCGATGCCACCGGTACCGCCCGCGACAAGGGCGGTACCGGGACGGGAGGAGAAGTCTTCCATTTCCTCACAACCCCAGGGACTTGGCGATGATGACCTTCATGACCTCACTGGTCCCGGCGTAGATGCGGGTGATGCGCGCGTCCGCGTACAGCCGGGCGATCGGGTACTCCAGCATGTAGCCGTATCCGCCGAACAACTGGAGGCACCGGTCGACGGCGCGGGCCTGTACCTCGGTGCAGAACAGCTTGACTTTGGCGGCGTCGGCGCCGGAGAGCCGGCTGTCGACGAGTTCCAGCACGGCCCGGTCGACGACGGCCTGCGCGGCCTCCACCTCGGCGGCCACGGCGGCGAGCTCGAACTTGGTGTTTTGGAACGAGGCGACGGCGGTGCCGAACACCTTCCGCTCCTTCACGTACGCGAGGGTCGCGTCGAGCGCCGCCCGCGCCTGAGCCACCGAGCCGACCGCCACGGTCATGCGCTCCTGCGGCAGGTTGTGCCCGAGGTAGGAGAAGGCCGCGCCCTCCTCGCCGAGCCGGTTGGCGACGGGCACACGGACGTCGTCGAAGGCCAGCTCCACGGTGTCCTGCGCCTTGATGCCCATCTTCTCCAGCACCCGCCCCCGCGTGAACCCGGGCATCCCGTCCTCCACCACCAGCAGCGTCAGCCCCGCCCGCCGGTCGCCGGGATCGTGAGCGGAACGCGCCACCACGATCACGAGGTCGGCCAGCAGCCCGCCCGTGATGAAGGTCTTCGCGCCGTTGAGGACGTAGGCGTCCCCGTCCCGTACCGCGGTGGTGCGCATCCCCGCGAGGTCGGAACCGGTGCCGGGCTCGGTCATCGCTATGGCGGTCAGCAGCCGGCCGGAGGCCAGGCCGGGAAACCAGCGCGCCCGCTGCTCTCGGTCCGTGTAGGCGAGGAAGTACGGCAGCACGACGTCGAGTTGGGTGCGGACCGTGCCCAGGGTGACCAGGGCGCGGGCCGCCTCCTCCTGGAGGACGACGTTGTAGCGGTAGTCGGGCTGTCCGCCGCCCCCGTACTCCTCGGGTATCGCCATGCCGAGCAGACCGATCGAGCCGAGCCGCTGGAAGAAGGAGCGGGGCAGCCGCCCGGCTCCTTCCCACTCGGCGTAGTGCGGGACCACCTCCTTGGCCACGACGTCCCGGACCAGCTCCCGGAAGTCCTCGTGGTCGGCGGTGAAGACGTCTCTGCGCACGGTGACACCCTTCGTCAGTCGCCGAGTTCGACGACGGTGGCGTTCGCGGTGCCGCCGCCCTCGCACATGGTCTGGAGGCCGTAACGGATGCCGTGCGCGCGCATGTGGTGGATCATGCGGGTCATCAGCACCGCTCCCGACGCCCCCAGCGGGTGGCCGAGCGCGATGGCGCCGCCGAGGGGGTTCAGCCGCTCCGCGTCGGCACCGGTTTCGGTGAGCCAGGCCAGTGGGATCGGTGCGAACGCCTCGTTCACCTCGAAGACGCCGATGTCCCGGACGGCGAGGTCCGCCCTGTGCAGCACCTTCTCGGTCGCCGGGATCGGCCCGGTGAGCATCAGCACCGGGTCGGAGCCGACGACCGCGCCGGCCCGGTAGCGGACCAGGGGAGCGAGCCGCAGTTCCCGCGCCTTGTCGGCGGTGGTGACGATCAGGGCGGCCGCTCCGTCGGAGATCTGCGAGGCGTTGCCCGCGTGGATCACACCGTCCTTCTGGAAGGAGGGCTTGAGCTTCGCGAGCGTGTCCACGCTCGTGCCGCGCCGTATTCCCTCGTCGGCGTCGGTCCCCGCCACGGGGACGATCTCCGGCGCGAACGCTCCGGCGTCCTGCGCCGCCGCGGCGCGCTCGTGCGAGAGCGCCGCGTACGCGTCGAGCTCCTCGCGCGAGAAGCCCCACTTCCGCGCGATCAGCTCCGCCGAGATCCCCTGATTGAAGGAGAAGCCCCGGTAGCGGTCGATGGCCCGCGGGCCGTACGGCGTCCCGTCGGCCTTCGCGGCCCCCAGCGGCACCCGGCTCATCACCTCGACGCCGCCCGCCACGACCACCTCCTGCTGGCCCGACAGGACCGCCTGCACGGCGAAGTCCAGCGCCTGCTGGCTCGACCCGCACGCCCGGTTGACCGTCGTCCCCGGAACGCTCTCCGGCCAGCCCGCCGCCAGCACCGAGTACCGGGCGATGTTGCTCGACTGGTCGCCGATCTGGGACACACAGCCCCAGACGACGTCGTCGACCACCTCCGGGTCGATCCCGGTCCGCTCCGCGAGCGCTCGCAGCACGGCCGCGGACAGGTCCGCGGGGTGGACGTCGGCCAGTCCACCGCCCCGCTTGCCGACGGCGGTGCGGACCGCCCCGACGATCACCGCTTCCCGAGTCACGTCTCGTCCTCCGATCGTCCGGCACTCGTACCGGGCACCGCCCAGCGGCCGGTGAAATGGGCATCACGCCTGTCGGCGAAGGCCGCGTAGGCCTCGCGCACGTCGGCGGTCGCGAAGTTCGCCGCCTGCGCCCGCGCCTCGCCGGCGAGCGCCTCGCGCAGGGTGCGGTCCGTGTTCTCGTTCAGCAGTGCTTTGGTCTGGGCGAGCGCCACGGGCGCGCCGGCCACCAGGCGCGCGGTGAGGCCGTCGACGAAGGCGTCCACCTCCGTGCCGTCCACCACCCAGGTCACCAGGTTCAGGGCGCGGGCCTCCTCGGCGCCGATCGTGTCCGCCAGCAGCGCGAGCCGTTTGGCCTGCTGGAGACCGACCAGCCGGGGCAGCAGCCAGGAGCCGCCGCAGTCGGGGGACAGCCCACGCCGCGTGAAGATCTGCGAGAACCTCGCCTCCGGGGTCGCCACGACCAGATCGCAGCCCAGGGCGAGGTTCCAGCCCGCGCCCACCGCCACCCCTGTCACCTTGGCGACCGTCGGCACCGGCAGTTCGTGCAGCAGCAGCGTCACGTCGGTCAACGGACGCATCCGGTACAAGGGGTGGGCGCTGCTGAGCCCCTTGGAGATGTCCGCTCCCGAACAGAAGGCACCGCCCGCGCCGGTGAGGACCAGGGCGCGCACGCTCCGGTCCCGACCGGCGTCGTCGAGAGCGGCGCGCAACGTCTTCCACAGCTCGACGTCGATCGCGTTCCTGCGGTGCGGGCGGTCCAGCGTCAGGGTCCGTACGCCGTCGGCGTCGTCGATGAGGAGACCGGTCACCGCACGGCCCTCCGCTCGCGGAGCGAAGCGATCTCCTCGGCCGCGAAACCGAGTTCGCCGAGCACGGCGTCCGTGTGCTCGCCCAGCGCCGGCACCGCCCCCATCGGCGGCTCGTACCCGGCGATGACGGGAGGCGGGAGCAGGGCGGGTACCGGCCCGCCCGGAGTGCCGATCTCCCGCCAGCGGTCGCGGGCGGCCAGATGCGGGTGCGCCAGGACGTCGGCCTGTGTGTTGAAGCGGGAGTTGCCGATCCCGGCGGCGTCCGCGCGGTCCTGGATCTCCGCCAGATCGTGCCGGGCGCACCATGCGCCGATCTCGGCGTCCAGGACGGCCCGGTGCTCGACCCGTCCGGCGTTGGTACGGAACCGCTCGTCGTCCGCCAGGTCCGGCCGGTCGATCAACTCTCGTGCCAGGCGCTGCCATTCGCGGTCGTTGGTGGTGCCGAGGACCACCGTGTGCCCGTCGGCGGTGGGGTGGGCGCCGTACGGGGACACGGCGGGCGAGCTCATGCCGAGCGGCTGCTGTTCGACGCCGGAGTGCCTGGTGTACGTCAGCGGGTAGCCCATCAGCTCCGTCATCGTGTCGAACAGGCTCACCGCGACGGAGGCGGCGGGCCGCCCCCGTCCCCTGCCGTGCAGCAGGGCCAGGACCGACAGCGCCGCGTACAGGCCGCTGCACACGTCGGCCACCGGCGGACCCGGTTTCGCGGGTGCCCCCGGGTGCCCGGTCACCGCGCACGCCCCCGACTCGGCCTGGACCAGCAGGTCGTAGGCGCGTTTGTGGGACAGGGGGCCGCCGGCGCCGTACCCGTCGATCTCCACGGCGATCACGTCCGGATGGCGGACCTCCAGATCGGCGGGGGACAGGCCCAGCTTGGCGGTCGTGCCGGGGGTGAGGTTGGAGACCAGCACGTCGGCGCGTTCCAGCAGCCGGTGCAGCACGGCGAGGCCCGCGTCGGTCTTCAGGTCCAGCGCGACGGACTCCTTGCCCCGGTTGACCCACACGAAGTGCGCCGCTAGGCCGCCCACCACGTCGTCGTAGTGCCGGGCGAAGTCCCCGCCCCGGGGATTCTCGACCTTGATCACGCGCGCGCCGAAGTCACCGAGGGTGCGGGTGCACATCGGCGCCGACACGGCCTGCTCCAGTGCGACCACGGTGATGCCGGCCAGCGGTCCGTCACTCACCGGCGCTCACCGTCCTCGTACCGGGCACGCAGGTCGTCCTTGAGGACCTTCAGGCCGGCGTTGCGGGGCAGCGCGTCCACGAACCGCACGTGCCGGGGCACCTTGAAGTTGGCCATGTGCTCGCGCGCCCACGCCACGACGTCCTCCTCGGTGAGGTCGGCGCCCGGTGCGGGGACCACGAAGGCGCAGCCCACCTCGCCCATGCGCGCGTCGGGTACGCCGATCACCGCCACCTGCGCGACGTGCTCGCAGCCGAGCAGCAGTTTCTCTATCTCGGCCGGGTAGGCGTTGAAGCCGCCGACGATGTACATCTCCTTCTTGCGGTCGACGATCACGAGGTTGCCCGCCCCGTCGAGGTGGCCGATGTCACCGGTGTGCAGCCAACCGGTGCCGTCGATCGCCGCGGCGGTGGCCTCCGGGTCGTCCCAGTAGCCGCGGGTGACGTTGTAGCCGCGTACCAGGATCTCCCCGTCCTCCCCCGGTGGCACCTCCTGCCCCGAGGCGTCGGTGAGCCGGACCTCGACGTCGGGGATGGGACGGCCGGTGGTGCGGGCCACCGTCTCCTCCGTGTCGCCGACGCGGGTGGTGGTCACCAGCGCCGTCGACTCGGTGAGCCCGTAGGCGCTCAGCACGATGTCGAAGGACAGGTCCTTCTTCATGGCGCGGATCAGGGCCTCGGGGATGGTGGTGCCGCCGGTCATGGACACCCGCAGGGACGACAGGTCGTGGTGCGGGCGGCCGGGGTGGTGCAGCAGGTCGTGGAAGATGGTGGGCGGGCCGAGCAGGATGCTGACCCGCTCCCGCTCGATCAGCTCCAGCGCGCGTCCCGCGTCGAAGACCGCCATCGGGATCACCGTCACACCGTGCAGGAACGAGGCGAGCCAGCCCGCCTTGTACCCGAAGCAGTGGAAGAACGGGGGGATGACCAAGAAGCTGTCCGAGGCGCCGAAGCCGTACTCCGAGGACATCCAGCCGTAGGCGCGCAGGGACTGGCCGTGGGTGAGCGTGACGCCCTTGGGGTGGCCGGTGGTGCCGGAGGTGAACATCACGTCGCTGACCTGGTCGGGGGTGAGCCGGTCGATCGCCTCGTGCGCGGCCGACGGCCCGGCGCCCAGGTCGAGGAACTGGTCCCAGGTCATGTCCGCGCGGCCGCGGTCCCCCAGCAGTGACACGGTGGTGCGCAGCGCGGGCAGCCCGGGATCGGCCCGTTTCAGGTCCGCCGTGTAGTCCGTGCCGAGGAAGGACGCCGCGGCGAACAGGGCCTTGGCCCCGGACTTGCGCAGGATGTAGGAGAGCTCCCGCTGCTTGAAGCGGGTGTTGAGGGGGACGACGATCCCTCCGGCTCCCTGGATGCCGAGGGCCGCCACGATCCATTCCACCGAGTTGGGGGCGCACAGGCCCACCCGGTCGCCCGGACCGACTCCCAGTTCCCGCGCCGAGGCGACGGCGCGGAGCATGAGGCCCTCCAGTTCGCGAAACCCGATGCGCCGGTCCCTGTCGACGAGGGCGGTGGCGTCACCGAACCGCCGGGCGGCGGCTCTGACCACGTTGGGGATGCTCCGGAATTCCTGGTCGTGTCGCATGACGGGGCTCCGTTCAGCCACGGCCGTCGGCCGGCAGGCGCAGCAGTCGCTTGGCGATGATGTTCCGCTGGATCTGAGAGGTCCCGCCGTAGACGGACGCGGCACGGGAGTACAGGTAGTCGCCGAAGATCTCCCCGCCCGCGCCGTGCAGTTCCTCGGGGAAGACCTTCAGTGCCGTCTCGTACAGTCGCTGCTCGGTCCGGGTCATCAGCAGTTTGTCGACCGACGACTCCGGGCCCGCGGCCCGGCCGGCCAGGCGTTCGGCGGTGCGGCGGCGGGAGTGGGCGACCAGGACCCCGTAGTCGACGACGCACCGACCGATGTCCGACAGCAGCCCGTCGGGAAGACTGCCGCGACGCTCGTGGGCGCGGCGGCGCAGCCGCTCGACCAGCAGCCCGTACGTGGACAGGTGGCCGGTGTCGAGAGCGTTGCGTTCGTACGAGACGGTCGTCATCGCCAGTTTCCATCCGGCGCCCTCGGCACCGATGAGGTCCGCTTCGGCCAGGCGGACGTCGTCGAGGAACAGCTCGCAGAACTCGTCGTCGCCGTTGGCCGCGCGCAGGGGGCGTACCGTCACGCCGGGACGGTCCAGCGGGAGCACGAACGCCGAGAGGGAAGTGTGCGCGGAAGCGCTGGGGCCGGTGCGGGCCAGGAGCAGGCAGAGATCGGAGTACTGGGCGTAACTGGTCCAGAGCTTCTGCCCGTTGACGGTGTAGTGGCCGTCCGCTCCGCGGTCGGCGCGGGTGCTCATGCCGGCCAGGTCCGAGCCGGCGCCCGGTTCGCTGAAGCCCTGGCACCAGACGTCGTCGCCCGCGAGCATGCGCGGCAGCTGGTGGCGGCGCTGCTCCTCGGAGCCGAACTCCAGAAGGGCGTGCGCGAGATAGCCGATGCGAGGGACTCCCGGTGCGCCCCGGGCCCCCAGCTCGTCGCTGACCGCGACCTGGTGCAGTGGGGTCAGTCCACGTCCGCCGTACTCCCGCGGCACGTCGAGTCCGACCCAGCCGCCCGCGTGCAGCATGCGGTGCCAGCGGTGCAGGAAGACGGGCACCGGCTCGTCCGCGCCGCGGGCGGGGAGGGGGTGGTCCGCGAGCCAGGCGCGGAAGTCGCCGCGCAGACGTTCCAGGTCGGCGGGGTCGCCGAAGTCCAGGGGGAGGTCGGTCATCGGATCGTCTCCGGTTCGGCCGCGGTGGGAGTGAGTGCCCCGGTATCGGCGGGCGAGGACTTGTCAGGGGCGGGCTCGGCCAGCGTGGTCAGGAGGTCGGCCGTGGTCGCCAATAGGTCCGCTCCCACGAGGACGCGGCGCAGGTACAGATGGGCGACGTGCTCCCAGGTCTGGGCGACGCCGCCGAACACCTGCATGCCCGTGTACACCGCCTCGACCGCCGAGGTGTTCACCTCGGCCTTGGCCACGCGAGCCGCCGTCAGCGCCCGGTCGACCGGCTCGTGGTCCAGGCACCAGGCGGCGTACCGGGTGGCACTGGCGCACGCTTCGACCAGGACCCTCGCGTCGGCGAGCAGGTGCTGCACCGCCTGGAAGGAACCGATTCGTTTCCCGTACTGCCTGCGGTCACGGGCGTAGTCCGTGCTCAGCTCGACGAAGGCGTCCACCGCACCCACAAGTTCGGCGGTGACGACGACCAGTGCGTACGACTGCCAGCGCTGCCCGGCCTCGGCACCGAGGCGTCCGACGATCTCGCCCTCGCCGTCGTCGGGGACCGCGCGCACACTGCGCAGCAGGTCGGCGGTCCGGGTGGGCGGGCCCAGTGCGACCTGCCGTACGGTCCCGTCGGGGGCGACGTGCAGGGCCCCGTCCGCCGCGTCGCAGTCCCAGGCGACCAGCGGTGACGGGTGCTGCGCCGGGAAGCGCAGGTCGCGGGCGAGTGCGATCGTCGGGAGGGACGTCGGGGCCGTGATCCCGAGCAGGCGCGACAACTCGGGGGCGAGGAGGGCGGTCCCGAGCAGGGACGTCGTCAGCGGCTGCCTGCCGTGCTCCTCGGCGAGCAGCGCGCACTCCTGGACCGTGGCGGCGGGCGGGGAGGAGCGGCGCAGCTCGGCGAGGCCCAGCTCGTCCAGCGCCTGCCGCGCGGCGGCACGGGTCCGCGGCGTCACCTCGTCGGCGGACCCGACGCGGTGCCGGGTCGCGAACGACCGCAGCATGTCCCGGACCAGGGTGAACTCCTCGGTCTGCACGCTCAGTCCTCCTCGGAAGCGGCTGTGCGACGGCGGGTGCGGGAGGCCAGCTCGTTGACGATCCGGATGTGGTCGGGGCTGGTCATCGTGGACCGCTCGGCCAGCAGGGCCGCCTCCATGCCGCCTCGGGACACCTGCTCGACCACGGCGGCCAGTGCCGCCTTGGTGGCACGCAGCGCCTCCGCCGGCTGGGCGGCGAGCCGGTGAGCCAGCTTCAGAGCCTCGCTCATCAGGTCACCGGCCGGACAGCCGCGGTTCGCCAGGCCCAGCTCGACCGCCGTGGCCGCCGGTATACGGTCGCCGGTGAACAGGTACTCCTTGACCCGCAGCAGGCTCGTCAGCAGCGGCCAGAGGGTCACCCCGCCGTCGCCCGCCACCAGTCCGACCGACACATGAGGGTCGGCGAGGTAGGCGTCCTCGGCCATGAGGACCAGGTCGCATCCGAGGGCCAGGCTGCAACCCAGCCCGACCGCCGGTCCGTTGACCGCCGCGATCAGTGGGAGGGGGAAGCGGATCATCTCGGTCTGGATGATCCGGTCGAGCCGGATCGAGCGCTCCCGCAGCGCCGGGTCGTCGTGGTGGCGGAGTAGGTGGTCGAAGTCGCCGCCCGCGCTGAACGCCCGTCCCGCTCCGGTCAGCACGACCGACCGTGCCCCGGGGTCCTCCGCCAGCTCCCGCCACACCTCGGACAATCGGCGGTGCAGTTCCTCCGACACTCCGTTGAGGTGCTCCGGCCGGTTCAGTGTGACGATGCGGACGTCGCCGTCGGCGGCCACGGTCAGGACGGGGCTCACGTCGCTCATGCGGCGATGGTAGTAAAGGTCAGACCGATATTGTCAATGGTGTTGCTGATAAACGAGAATGTCATTCTCGCGAGCGCGGCGGTTTCTACCGCCCGACTACGGACGGGCGGTCCCCCGTCGGCCGTCAGTCGTCGGCTTCCGGCAGGTCCACCAGCTCCCGGCCGTCCACTTCGGCGGCGGCGCGGGCGAAGCCGCACACATGGCGGCTCATCCGCCGGTGGGCCGCTTCCTCGTCACCGGACCGGATGGCTTCCGTGATCCGCGCGTGGGCGCGCGCGGTGAGCCGGCGGATGCGGACGTCCATGAACTGTGCCAGGTCGGTGGAGGCGTGGATGGACTCCGAGAGGGCGTCCAGGAAGCCGATGAGCAGTTCGTTGTCGCCCGCTCTGGCCACGGCGTTGTGCCACTGGATGTTGGCACGCAGGAACCGCGGGACGTCGTCGCCCGCCCCGACCAGCTCCGCGTGGGCGGTGTCCAGATCCACCAGGTCCCGCTCGGTGCGTCGCCGGGCCGCGAGCGCCGCGCAGGCCGGCTCGATCGCCTCACGTGTCTCGTGCAGCGCCTCCAGCCTGATCCGCTGTCCCCGGATTACCAACTGCACCGTGCTGGCGAGGGATTCGCGGCCCGGCCGGTGCACGAAGGCGCCGCCTCCGCGCCCCGGCCGGATGTCGACCAGCCGCTCGACCTCCAGAATGCGCAGCGCCTCGCGCACCGTGGCCCGGCTCAGTCCCGTCTGCTCCACGAGCTGACGCTCCGGCGGCAACGCCGTGCCCTCGCCGAACTCTCCCGACAGGATGCGCTCGCGCACCTCGGCCGCCAGCACGTCCGACGCCTTCGGCACGCTGAGCGGCTCGAAGCGCGGGGCGGGTGGGATGGATTCGGCGCTGGACACGGTGCGGGCCTCTCGTCGGGCGTCCCTTTCGGCTGAACCATTCAACACAGCCCGGGGGAGACCTGTCACATGACCATGCCCCCGTCCACGGGCAGGACCTGGCCGGTGACGAACGAGGCGGCGTCCGAGGCGAGGAACACGAACGCCCCCGCCACCTCCTCCGGTTCGGCCCACCTGCCGAGCGGGATGCGCGTGAGCATGCGCTCCGCGAACTTGGGATCGGTGCGGATGGTCTGGGTCATTGGGGTCGCGGCCAGCGGCGCGAGGGCGTTGACCAGGATGCGCCTGCGAGCCAGTTCCCTGGCGAGGGACTTGGTGAGCCCGATGATGCCCGCCTTCGCCGCCGAGTAGTTCACCTGGCCGAGGGTGCCGGTCAGACCGGCAGACGAGGTGACGTTGATGACGCGTCCGGTGCCGTCCGTCGCGAGAAACGGCAGCGCCGCCTGCGTGCAGTGGAACGCGCCCATCAGATGGATGTCGATCAGTCGCCGGACGGACTCCTCCTCCAGCTTGTCGAACATGGCGGGCGCGGTGACACCGGCGTTGTTGACGAGGATGTGCAGCGTCCCCTCGGCCAGTGCCGCGGCCCGGGACACCGCGTGGTCGGCGGCGGTCCGGTCGGTCACGTCGAGAGCCGCGCTGTCGGCGCTCAGCCCGGCGGCGGACAGCTTCCCGGCCACGGCCGCCGCCGCCTCGCCGTCCACGTCGGTGACAAGCACCGCGGCCCCGGCGCGGGCGAGCGCCCCCGCCACCGCGGAACCGATCCCGCCGGCGGCACCCGTGACGAGCGCGGAGCGCCCCGTGAGGTCGAACAGTCCCGTACGGTCGGTCATCCCTGGCTCCTGGTCGTCGATGGTGCAGGTCAGTAGCTGCGTGGCAGTCCCAGGGTGTGGGACCCCAGGTAGTTCAGAACCATCTCCTGGCTGACCGGCGCGATGCGCATCAGCCGGGCCTCACGGAAGAAGCGGGCCACGGGATACTCCTCGGAGTAGCCCATCCCGCCGTGCGTCTGGAGCGCGCGGTCGGCGGCCGTGAATCCGGCGTCCGCGCACAGGTACTTGGCGGTGTTCGCCTCCCGCCCACAGGGCCGCCCCCGGTCGTACAGCCAGGTCGCCTTGCGCAGCACGAGCTCCGCCGCGTCGAGCCGGGCGAGCGAGTCGGCGAGCGGGAACTGGATGCCCTGGTTCATGCCGATGGGCCGCCCGAACACCTCACGGTCACAGCCGTAGGCCACCGCCCGGTCCAGTGCCACCCGGCCGATGCCCAGGGCCTCGGCGGCGATCAGCATCCGCTCGGGGTTGAGGCCGTCGAGCAGATAACGGAATCCCTGGCCCTCCTCGCCGACCCGGTCCCGGGCGGGGACCCGCAACTCGTCGATGAACAGCTCGTTCGAGGTGACGGCGTTGCGCCCCATCTTCGGGATCGGCCGGATGTCCACGTGGTCGCGGTCGAGGTCGGTGAGGAACAGGGTCATGCCGTCGGTCGGCTTCGCGACCTCGTCCCGCCGGGAGGTGCGGGTCAGCAGCAGGATCTTCTCCGACTCCACTGCCTTGGAGATCCACACCTTGCGGCCGCTGACGACATAGTGGTCGCCGTCCCGCCGGGCGTACGTGGTGATACGCGTCGTGTCCAGGCCCGCGCCGGGCTCGGTGACCCCGAAGCAGACGTGCAGGTCACCGTCCGCGACGCGGGGGAGTGTGCGTCGCTTCAGCTCGTCGGAACCGTGCACCACGACCGGATGCATGCCGAAGATCGACAGGTGGATGGCGCTGGCGGCGTTCATCCCGCCCCCCGAGCGGGCCACCTCCTCCAGCAGAAGCGTCGCCTCGGTGATGCCGAGGCCGTGGCCGCCGTACTCCTCGGGGATCGTGATGCCGAGCCAGCCGCCGCCGGCGACGGTGGCGTAGAACTCCTCGGGGAAGGCGTGGTCGCGGTCCTTCTCCATCCAGTACCGGTCGTCGAAGTCGCGCAGGAGACCGGCCACAGCCTTGCGGATCGTCTCCTGGTCCTCGGTCAGCTCGAAATCCACGGCGGGGAACCCCTCTGCCGGTTGCTGATGTGTGAAACATATCAAAGGTCAGACCGAAAGAGGCGTCAACTGCCTCGACCCATCGGGCGGTTGCCGTGCGGGCGCGATCGGTGCGGCATGCGATCGGTGCGACACGAGAGAAGGGCCCGCACGGGTGCGGGCCCTTCAGGTTCGAACGACGGGTGGGGTTAGGCCTTGGTTCGCGTGGCGCCCTTGGGGGCGGCGGACTTCTTGGCGGTGGTCCGCTTCGCCGCTGCCTTCTTGGTGGCGGCGACCTTCTGGGTGCCGGACTCGTCCCCGCCGGTCGCCTGTCCCGCCCCGGTGATGCCACCCAGGCAGAACTCCCAGACGTCCTCCGCACCGATCCGGGAGGGCTGTGCCCCGACCGGAGCGGCGGGGGCCTGGGCCGTGAACATCGCCGTCTGCATGATCAAGGAGGCGGTACGGCGTGGCCTGGGCGTGACGGCCTGGCCGGCCTTCACCGCGTCTTCCACCAGCTCCGTGAAGAGGGCGAGCAGGGGCAGGTGGGCGGTGGCCACCTGGTCCGGGTGACTGACCAGCAACTGAATGGCGAAGTCGGTGAAGAGCGGGGACTGCTGTCCCTCGCGCGGTGTGGAGGAGTCGTACAGCAGATCCACCGCGACCTTGAGCCGGTCCAGTGGACCGGTCACGGTGGAGAGCTTCTCCCGCATCTCGGTGGCCGACCTCGACAGCGCGTCCTCGAAGAGGGCGAGCAGCAGCTCGTGCTTGCCGTCGAAGTGCTGGTAGAAACTCCGCAGCGACTGGCGGGAGCGCTCCACGACTTCCTGCACCGTGAAATCCGTGGTGCCCTTGTCCGCGATCAGTTCCTGGGCCGCGTCCAGGAAACGCTGCACGCGCTGCTCGGCGCGCAGCTTCGCGGCCCGGGTGGATCGCTCGACGGCGCGCTGCCGCCACGCGGGCTCAGGGGACTCGACCGGTTCGGCGGGGACGACACTCATGAGTAGAACGGTACTCCACGTATGTGAAAAGGGGAGGCATCCCCCCTACCGAATCGGCCTCCGCGTGCAACAAGACTCTTACTTCCGTCTGACGAGAATGCTATTCTCGCATCGATTCCTGCCACAGAGGACGCCACCAAGACCGCAGGAGAGCGGAGGCCGGGCGTGGAGTTCGAACTCGACGAGGAGCAGCGGATGCTGCGCCGCGCGGT
>NZ_JAPSIW010000646.1 GCF_031178505.1 Streptomyces sp.
GCGGGGCCGCCCGGCATCCGCCGGACCGTGTACGGCGTCTTCTCCGCCGAGGGCGTCCAGCAGGTCCTCGCCGGCGAATCCGCCAACTTCCGCAAGGACAACGTCTTCTACCAGGAGATCCGGGAGTCCTTCGGCAACGGCCTGCTCACCAGCCAGGACGAGGACTACCTGCGCCAGCGCCGGCTCGTCCAGCCCCTCTTCACCCGCCGCCGCGTCGACGGCTACGCCGCCGCCATCGCCGCCGAGGCCGACACCCTCCTCGGCGAATGGCGCGACAGCCGCGTCGCCACCGTCGACGTCCTCCAGGACATGACCCGCCTCGCGCTCCGCGCCGTCGCCCGCATCCTCTTCGGCACCGACGTCGACACGGCCGTCCGGGTCGTGGAACACAGCTTCCCCGAACTCAGCGCCTACGTCCTGCGCCGCGGCTACTCCCCGCTCAACGTGCCCCGCGACTGGCCCACCCCGGGCAACCGGCGGGCCGACGCCGTCCACCGGGCGCTGTACGAGGTGTGCGACCGCATCATCGCCCGGCGTCGCGCCGCCGACCGCGCCCCGGGCGGCGACGACCTCCTCACCCTCCTCGTCGAGGCCGAGAGCGCCGAGGACGGCCGCTTCGACGCCACCGAACTCCGCGAGCAGGTCCTCGTCTTCCTCGTCGCGGGCCACGAGACCACCGCGACCTCCCTCGGCTTCGCCCTCCACCTCCTCGCCCGCCATCCCGAGGCCCAGGCCCGGGCCCACGAGGAGGTCGACCGGGTGCTCGCCGGCCGCACCCCCGGCGCCGCCGACCTCGACTCCCTGCCGTACGTGACCCAGGTGCTCAAGGAGGCCATGCGCCTCTTCCCGGCCGCCCCGGTCATCGGCCGCCGCGCCGTCGCCGCCACCGAGATCGGCGGCATCACCGTCCCGGCCGGCGCGGACGTCGTCGTCGCCCCCTGGGTCACCCACCGGCATCCCCGCTACTGGGAGGACCCGGAGCGCTTCGACCCCGACCGCTTCA
This sequence comes from Streptomyces sp., assembly GCF_031178505.1. Taxonomy (GTDB): domain Bacteria; phylum Actinomycetota; class Actinomycetes; order Streptomycetales; family Streptomycetaceae; genus Streptomyces; species Streptomyces gulbargensis. The sequence goes on from NZ_JAPSIW010000646.1 coordinate 1,004, forward strand.
CGCCAGAGGCCGAGGCCGCCCGCCCACGCTACGCCTGGTTCCCCTTCGGCGGCGGCCCGCGCGCCTGCATCGGCCAGCACTTCTCGATGCTGGAGTCGGTGATCGCCCTCGCGATGATCCTCCGGCGTCACCGCTTCGAGACCGTGGACACCGAGGTGCCGGTGGCACCCGGCATCACCCTCCAGGCGACCGGCCCCGCCCGCTGCCGGCTGCTGCCCCGCACCGACTGAACGGCCGGTGCCGGGGGAGCCGTCCCCCGGCACCGGCACCGGCCGCGTCCCGCCCGTCAGGGACGGGTGGCGACGACGACCGTCGCCCACCACTCCTCGGAGGTGACCGCACGGGCGGCGAGCCCCTGGGCGGTGACCGCCGCGACGGCCTCCGTCGCCTGCCCCTCGCTCGTCTCGAAGAACAGCCGCCCGCCCGGCGCCAGCCACGCGGGCGCCTCCCGCGCGACCCGCCGCAGCACCTCCAGGCCGTCCGCGCCGCCGTCCAGCGCGACCATCGGCTCGTGCTCCCGCGCCTCCGGCGGCAGCAGCCCCACCTCGCCGGTCGGTACGTACGGCACATTGGCCACCAGGACCTCGACCCGGCCCCGCAGCTCCCCGGGGAGCGCGGCGAAGAGGTCCCCCTCGTACACCCGGCCCCCGCGCGGCTCCAGGTTCCGCCGGGCACAGGCGACCGCCGCCGGCTCCACGTCCGAGGCGTGCACCTCCACGCCCGGCACGGAGGCGAGCAGCACCGCGCCCGCCGCACCCGTACCGCAGCACAGGTCCACGCAGACGGCGCCCGGCCGGGCCCGCTCCACCGCGAGCCCGACGAGGAACTCCGTACGCCTCCGGGGCACGAACACCCCGGCGTCCACCGCGATCCGCAGACCGGCGAACTCCGCCCAGCCCACCACGTGCTCCAGCGGCAGGCCCCCGGCCCGCCGCTCGACCATCGCGTCCAGCTCGGCGGGCCCGGCCGCCGCGGCGGTCAGCAGCTCCGCCTCCTCCTCGGCGAAGACGCAGCCCGCCGCCCGCAGCCGGGCCACCACCTTCGTGTCAGGCAAGCTGCGCCTCGATCGCCGAGACCAGCTCACGGGCCTCCGGCTCGGTCCGGGGACGGAAACGGGTGACCGTGCCGTCCCGGCCGATCAGGAACTTCTCGAAGTTCCACTGCACGTCACCGGCCTCGCCGTCGGCGTCCGCGACCTTCGTCAGCTCCGCGTACAGCGGGTGCCGGCCGGCGCCGTTCACGTCCGTCTTCTCGAGCAGCGGGAACGTCACCCCGTACGTCGTCGAGCAGAAGGTGCGGATCTCCTCCGCCGTGCCGGGCTCCTGCCCGAGGAACTGGTTGCACGGCACGCCGACCACGGTGAACCCCCGGCCCCCGTAGGCCTTCTGCAGCCGCTCCAGACCCTCGTACTGCGGAGTCAGCCCGCACTTCGAGGCGACGTTCACCACCAGTACGGCCCGGTCGCGGTGGTCGGCCAGCGAGAACCGCTCGCCGTCCAGGGTCTTCAGCGGAATGTCGTACAGACTCATGGTGAGCTCCTCGTCGAGACTAGGGTGTGATCACAACATGAGGGACGAACCGCTGGCAATCGACATCGACCCCGGCCCCGCGGACCCCGCGCGCCGGGTCCGCTGCCGCCTGTGCGGACGCCCCCTGACCGGCGCGGGCTCGCGCCGCACCGGCCTCGGCCCCACCTGCGACGCCAAGCTCCACCCGCCCGGCCCGGACATCCGCGTCCGCCGCCACGAGGTGGACCAGGACACCCTGCCCGGCGCCGAGGACCTGGGCGGAGACGTCGCCTAGGGGGTGTCACGCCGCTCCCCGATCCGGCCTGATCGACAAGACACTAGAGCTTGCGGAACAACCCTTCCTGCACCACCGACACCAGCAGCCGGCCCTCACGGTCGTAGATACGGCCCCGGGCCAGGCCCCGGCCGCCGGTCGCGATCGGGGACTCCTGGTCGTACAGGAACCATTCGTCCGCGCGGAACGGCCGGTGGAACCACATCGCGTGGTCCAGGGACGCCATGTCGAAGCCGCGCGGGCCCCACAGCGGCTCGACGGGGATGCGGACGGCGTCCAGCAGCGTCATGTCCGAGGCGTACGTCAGGGCGCAGGTGTGCACCAGCGGGTCGTCGCCCAGTGGGCCCACCGCCCGCATCCACACCGCGCTGCGCGGGTCCGCGCCGTCGACCTCCTCCTTGGTCCACCGGAGCCGGTCCACGTACCGGATGTCGAACGGCTGGCGCCGGGCCATCCGCTCCAGGGCCTCGGGGAGCGCGCCCAGGTGGTCCCTGATCTCGTCCGCCAGGTTCGGCAGGCTCTCCGGGTCGGTGAGGTGCCGGGGCGGCAGCTGGTGCTCGAAGGCACCCTCCTCCGGCAGGTGGAAGGAGGCCGTCAGGTTGAAGATCGTCCGGCCCTCCTGCACGGCCGTCACCCGGCGGGTCGTGAACGAGCGGCCGTCGCGCACCCGCTCCACCTGGTACACGATCGGCACCCCGGGCCGGCCCGGACGCAGGAAATAGGCGTGCAGCGAGTGCACCGGCCGGTCGTCCTCCACGGTGCGTCCGGCCGCCACCAGCGCCTGGCCGGCGACCTGCCCGCCGAAGACCCGCTGCAGCGACTCCTGCGGACTGCGCCCGCGGAAGATGTTCACCTCGATCCGCTCCAGATCGAGCAGGTCCACGAGCCTCTCGGCGGGACTGGTCACCCTCGTACTCCTCCCGTGCTGACTACAGCTGTCCGACGGACGTCACCCGTACGACCGCCCGGCCCTCCTCGTCCGAGGCAGCGAGGTCCACCTCCGCGCTGATGCCCCAGTCATGGTCGCCGTTCGGGTCGGCGAAGGTCTGCCGGACGCGCCAGAGCCCGTGCGCCGGGTCCTCCTCGATCGACAGGAGCTTCGGGCCGCGCGCGTCGGGACCCGTCCCCAGGTCGTCGTACTCGTCCCAGTAGCTGTCCATGGCCTCGCCCCAGGCGTCCGCGTCCCAGCCGGAATCGGCGTCCATCGCCCCCAGCTCCTCCACGTTGTCCAGGGCCGCGAGCTCCACCCGCCGGAACATGGCGTTGCGGACCAGGACGCGG
>NZ_JAPSIW010000647.1 GCF_031178505.1 Streptomyces sp.
CGGGCCGGGGCGTCTTCTCGCGCCGGCCGGAGCGGATGTCGTCCAGCGCGCCGTAGAGCCGGGCGTGGGTGCGCCGGGTCTGGTGGGTGAGGTCGGCGGTCTCCTGCGCGGTGTCGGAGAGCTTCTTGACCTGCACCCCGGCGCCGCCGAGGGCGACGGCGACGTTGCTGGTCAGCTCCACGAACTTCGCGTCGAGTCCGGCGTTGTCGATGTCGCGGGCCACGTCCTCGGCCCGCTTGGTGTTCCTGCGGATGCTGCGCATGAGCTCCTCGAGGCCGAGCCCGGCGTCGTCGAGCGCGCGTCCGAGGGTGTCGAGCTTGGCCTGGACGGCCTTGTAGCGGTTGTCGCCGTCGGCGACGGCGGGCGCCGTGCCGTCGGTGCGGGGTGCGGGGCTGCTCATCAGCGGTTTCCTCTCTGCTTCTAGTCGTGGTGGGCGGCGGCCGAGGTGTACGTCAGGCCCGCGTCTTCCTTGGCGGCCATGTCCTCGCCGTACACGCGGGCGACCATCGCGGCCGCGAGCTTGGCGGCCTCCAGGGCCAGCCCGCACTCGGTCGCGCACCGTTCGGCCTGCTGCTTCATGCGGGCCGCGGAGTCGGCCAGGTCCGAGATCAGCTCGGTGACCTGGGTGCTGACGTTGTGGTCGCCGACCAGGTCGGTGGCCATGTCCCGCAGGGCGTCGGCAACCTTGTCCAGGGCCTCCGCGAGGGCTTCGGCGCGCTCCTGGTCGGAAGCCGCCTGGATGGCGATGTTCGCCATCTCCATCAGGTACTCGTCGAACGTGATGTCCGTGCGGTGCTGGGCGGCCAGGCCGCCGCTGCCGGACGGCCTGCTGACCTGCGAACTGCTCACGCTGCTCCCTTCCGTGGCTGTCGGTCGGCCGGTGCCGGTCCTGGCGGTGTGCGGCTCCGGCGCGGGCGGCAGGCCCCGCACGCCGGTCGTGACGGCCGCGGGGCCGTCGGGGACGATGTCGGCGTCGACGATGTCGTCCTCGTCGCTCGTGGTGCCGGTGCGTGGCGGGCGGGTGGGCCGGTCGGGCCACTCCACCGTCGGCGTGGAATCCTCCGCGCCGAACGGACTGTCCGCCGGGCGGCCGGACCGTCCGGAGCGTCCCGTACGACCGCGTCCCGCCCGACCGGTGCGACCGGCGCGGCTCGTACGGCCGCGACGTCCGGCCCGGCCCGTGGTGGCGGTGCGCCGACGCCGGAACCGGCGCTTCTTCGCGCCGCCAGACGCCCCGTCACCGGCCTTGGAGTCCTTGCCCGGCTCGTCGCCCGCCTTGCCGTCCTTCGCGGCGCTGGAGGCCCCGTCAGGCCCGTCCTTGGCGGCCTTGGAGTCCTTGCCGTCGGTGCCCTTGGCCTTGGAGTCCTCCGAGCCCTTGCCCTTGGAGTCCTTCTCCTTGGTCAGGCTGACCTTCTCCGCCCCAGCGGCCTTGGCGTCCTTCGCCTCCTTGGCGGCCTTCGCGTCGGCGCGGCGCTCGTCGAAGCGGCGCTGGGCTTCCTCGCCGACGGCCTGGCCCAGCGTGGTGCGGCCCGAGCCGGCCGACGCCGCAGCTTCCCGCTTCGCCTTTCGCGCCTCCGCCCGCGCCGCCTTCTTGGCGCGGCGGTCCTCCCACGCCTGCTGCCGCTGCGCGCGGGCCTGGTCGCGGTCCTTGGAGCGGTCCGCGACACCGGCGGCGTGCCCATCACTGCGCCGTTCCTGCCGCCCGGCCTGCCGGGCCCCGGCGCGCTCCTGGCGGCCGCGGGCCCGCTCGGCACGGGCGCTGGACGCCGGACCGCGCTCGGCCCGACCGTTGGCGTCGCCCTTCGAGCCGCCGTTCCGGCCGGAGCCACCAGAGTTCGTCTGAGAGCCTTTCGAGCCCTTGGACGACCCGTCGCGCCCGGAACCAGCTGCGCGGCCGCCAGAGCCCCACTCGGGGCCCTTCGCTCCGCTCTTGCCGCCTCCGCCGCCCCCGGTTGCGCCGGTCCCCGAACGGCCACCAGGGCCGCCGGAGTTGGAGCCACGCGACGGACCGGACCGGTTCGGCCCCGCGCCGGAGGAGTTGGTGCGGGAGGGCCCGCCGCCGCCTCCGCGTCGCGAGGAGCCGCCACCGCCGCCGGCCTTCGAGCGACCCTTGTCCGTCCCCATCCCGAAGCCGGACCCCTTCGTGCGGTCGGCATCCGCCTTTCCGCGCGCCGCCGCCTTGTCGCCCTTCGCTTTCATCATCGCGGCGTGGAGCTTTCCGTTCTGCTCCATCATCGCGACTTCCTGCGCAGTGCGACCCTCGATCAGCGCCACCTTCCGCGCTATTTCAGCCTCACGGAAAGGCGCCTCGCTTACGTTATTGGCCCGCGCCATTTCCAGCCGAAATTCCAACCAGTCGCCGAGACGGTCGGCGAGAGAGCGGCGCTGTTCGTATTCGCCTTCCTCGTATTCGCCTTCGGATTCCTCGGTTACCGGCGCAGCGAATCCCTCGGAACGCATTGCCAGTGCAGGGTCGGGGGCCGCCGGAACTGCGGGAAGTTCCATGGTGGTCTCCTCCGGGCTCTCCGGGGGAACCTCCGGGACGTCTTCCGGCGGCGGAATGGTGTCGATGAAATCCGGGATCGGCGGCAGCTCGTAGGTGGAATCACCGCTCCACGGGCCGTGGACCAGGGTCCCGCCGCCGGTCTCGTCGGACTCGTCGGACACGGGGCACCTCCCTCCTGGGAACTTGACAGACAGTGGGGTCTCGTGTGCACGCGCGTGCACGTGCACGTGTGCACGCTTTACGCGCGCGAGGCCCCGCCGGAGCCCGGCGGGGCCTTCGTGGGTGACGCTCAGTGACGCGGGCCGTGCTGCTTGAGGACGGTGTCCGCGTACTGCATGAGGTGGTCGAACAGCCGCGGGTCGCCCGCCTGCCGCTTCTCCAGCACCAGCTTGAAGAGGCGGCAGACCAGCGTGAATGCGGTGAGGACATCACCGCGACCGGCCTTGACTTCCCTGGTGATTTCAGTCCGGGTGACTCGGAGCCAGAATTCCATCCGGCCGGTCTCTCCGCGACTTTCGATCGCCTTGCGCTCTTCTTCCTGCAGCCAGCCGTTCCGCCCTTGAATGGAGCGTTCGATGCTGCTGAGGGGGCGCGTCACGCCGACTCCCTCTTACCGAGGTCGTAAATCGACGTAGGGACACTGTAGCCGGAATTCTGCGGCTGCGCACCCTGCTGCGGCGGGTTGGGCGCGGCCTGGAGGACCGGCGGGTTCTTCTTCCGCTGCTTTTCCAGCTCCTTTTCCTTCCTGTCCTTGGCCGTATTCACCACGGCCTCGTCGTGGGCGCGGCGCTTGTAGGCGCTCTTTTCCAGACCGGCCGTCAGGTTGTTCAGGTTCTTGAGAACCTGCCCGAGGGCCTTTTCCACGGGCATCGCCCGCAGCCTGGCGTGGTACCAGCGGTCGCCCTCCACGTGGGTGTCGCGCAGGTGCACGCGGGTCTCGTGGGCGAGGGTCTCCAGGTTCTTGCCGATGTCCAGCAGGACCCGCTGGACATCGGCCAGGTACCGGGCGGTGGCCTCCGGGGTCTGCGCGACGTCGCGCAGGGGGGAGTAGTTCGGGTCGTTGTTGCTGTTCACGGCGGGGATTCCCTCCTGGTGTACTGGTGGGGCTGTGACTGCTTCCGGCAGTCGCAGCGAGGGCCAGCCCACTTCCGATGGGCTGGCCCTCACTGGTGTGTGCCGGACGGTGGATCAGGGGCGGTAACCGCCGGTGAGCAGCACGGCCGCCTCCTGGCGGTACTCCGAGGCCGTGCCAGGCGACACTTCGAGGTCGCGCTGGATGTCGGAGAGCGGCAGGTTGCCCGCAACGCCGGCCGCCTTCGCAAGGATCAACCGGGCGACCTTGCGGACCGCCCGCTCACGCGGCGAGAGCTTCGCGGCGTCCTCGGCTTCGACCGCGCGCCGCTCGATTTCGGCGGCAGCCCGCCGCGTTTCAGCAGCGGCCCGCTCGGCTTCGGCGGCCTCCTTTCGAAAGCGTGCGGCGTCGGCGAGAGCGGCCTCTCGGCGGCTGTCCTCCTCCGCTTCCTTGCGGTCGGCTTCGGCAGCAGCGCGCCGCGTTTCG
>NZ_JAPSIW010000648.1 GCF_031178505.1 Streptomyces sp.
GCGACCGACGACAACGCTGGGGGCACCTCCCGTGCCCGAAGGGCCACGGGGGAGAGGCGCGGTGCCAGGCGCCGCGAGCCCGGCAAGATCCGAAAGACACGGCCTAGGCGCCCGGCCGCGGCAGCTCGTACTCCAGCTCGTGGGCGACCTCGGAACCCGGCAGCGCGACCGGCACACCGTCCGTCTCGAAACCGAGCCGCCGGTAGACCGCCCGGGCCCGCTCGTTGTCCACGTGCGCGTAGAGCCGCACGCGCTCGATCCGCGGGTCCGTCAGGGACCACGACCATGCGGCCGCCGCCGCGAACAGCGCGTCGATCACGCCCGCGCCGCGCGCCTCGTCCCGTACGTACACGCCCACGACATGCGTCTGGTCGGTCTTCGGCACGTCCCCGAAATAGGTCTCCGTGCCGGCCCGCTCCAGCAGCACCGTCGCCGTGCCGACCCACCGGCCGTCCGCCGCCTCGGCCACGAACTGACGTACCGCGCCCGGCCCGTCCTCGGCCCCGTTCGCCGTCCGCTCCTTCCAGAAGCTCTCGGGGCGCGCCAGGCCCTCCTCGTACGTCTCCAGGAAGGCCAGGTGCGCCACGGGATCCCGCAGGGCGGCCAGCCGCAGCTCCCGCACCTTCTCCCACTCGTCGGCGCGGACGACTCGAATCGCATAGTCCATGGCCTGATCCTCACGGTCCCTCCCCCCACCGCACAAACGTTTTGTCGTACCCCGGTACTACGCCCGACGCCCGGCTCCCGCCCCCGGACGGACGTCCGGTGCCCGCCCGGTCCCTAGCGTCGGAGACATGATCCGCGCAGAGAACCTCACCAAGCGCTACGGGAACAGGACCGTCGTCCAGGACCTCGGCTTCACCGTCCGGCCCGGCACCGTCACCGGCTTCCTCGGCCCCAACGGCGCCGGCAAGTCCACCACCCTCCGCATGATCCTCGGACTCGACGCCCCCACCCGTGGCCGCGCCACCGTCGCCGGCCGCCCCTACGCGGCCCACCCGGCCCCGCTCACCCAGGTCGGCGCCCTCCTCGAAGCCCGCTCCGTGCACCCGGGCCGCACCGCCCGCCACCACCTGACGGCGCTCGCCCACACCCACGGAATCCCCCGCTCCCGCGTCGACCGCGTCCTCTCCCTCGCCGGCCTCACCGAGGTCGCCGACCGCCGCGTCAAGGGCTTCTCCCTCGGCATGGGCCAGCGCCTCGGCATCGCCGCCGCCCTGCTCGGCGACCCTGCGGCCGTGATCCTCGACGAGCCGGTCAACGGCCTGGACCCGGAGGGCGTCCTGTGGATCCGTACGCTCCTCAAGTCCCTCGCCGCCGAAGGCCGTACCGTCCTCGTCTCCTCCCACCTGATGAGCGAGACGGCCCTCACCGCCGACCACCTGATCGTCATCGGCAGGGGCCGGCTCCTCGCGGACACCACCGTCGAGGAACTCGTACGGTCGGCGGGCGGCGCCACCGTGAAGGTCGTCACCCCGGAGCCCGGCCGCCTGCGTTCCCTCCTCCCCTCGGCCCGGTTCACCGAGGAGACGCCCGGCACCCTCCTCGTCAGCGGCCCCGGCGCGCCCGAGATCGGCCGCGCCGCCGCCGGGCACGGCGTCCCCCTCCACCAACTCACCCCGCAGCCGCCCTCCCTGGAGCAGGCGTTCCTGGACCTCACCCGCGACTCCGTCGAATACCAGGCCGAGCAGCCGACCGAACACCAGGGAGCAGCAGCGTGATCACCCCCGTCCGCGTCGTCCGTTCCGAGTGGCACAAGCTGTGGACGGTCCGATCCACCTGGGTCACCGTCCTCACCGCCGTCGCCCTCCTCCTCGGCGTCGGCGTCCTCATGGGCGCCACCTACACCTCGGACGGCGGCGACTCCGACGTCGACACCGTCGTCCTCACCCTGTACGGCTCGCAGCTCGGCGCGGTCTCCCTCGCCGTCCTCGGCATCCTGGTCACGGCGGGCGAGTACGCCCACGGCCTCATCAGAGCCTCGCTCACCGCCGTCCCGCGCCGCCTCCCCGTCCTGTGGGCGAAGGCGGCGGTGTACACGGTGACGGTCCTCCCGCTCTCCCTCGTCACCGCCGTGGTCACCTTCCTCACCGCGCAGGTCTTCCTCCACGACACCGACCAGGCCGCCTCCCTCACCGACGACGGCGTCCTGCGCGCCCTCGCGGGCAACGCGGCCGGTGTGACCCTCCTCGGTGTGATCGCCCTCGGCCTGGGCGCGGCGCTCCGCTCGGTTCCGGGCGCGCTCGGCGCGTTCGTCGGCGGGGTGCTGCTCCTGCCGGAGGTCCTCGGCATGCTCCCGTACGCGGCGGTGGACACGGCCCTGCGGTACTTCCCCACGCAGGCGGCCGGTGTCCTCGGCTCGGCGACGCCGCTCCCGGACGCCCCGTCACCGGGCGCCGCGCTGCTGGCTCTGACGCTGTGGGCGGCGGCGGCCCTGGCCGTACCGGCCTTCTTGCTCCCCCGCCGGGACGTGTGAGGAGGATGGAGGCATGATCAGCGGCACGCCGGAGACGACGAGCGACGCCACGGGCCTGAGCGGGTACGTCCAGCGGGCGCTGTCCCGGGTGCGGGCGTTCGACGCCCGGCGGCCCTGGGTGTGGGACGCCGCCGTGACCCTCTTCTGGACCGTCGCCGCGCTCGTGGACGCGGCCGGCGGCTGGCGGACGATCGCCCGCGATCCGTCGGTCCCGGTCTGGCTGGTCGTCACGACGAGCCTCGCGCTCGCCCTGCCCCTGTACGGGCGGCGGCGCCGGCCGATGGCGGTGCTGGCGGTGATGGCCTGCGCGGCCCTGGCCAGCGACGGCTCGGGCGCCTTCCTCCAGGCCGGCTACCTCCAGATGATCCCGGTGTTCCACCTGGCGCTCGCCCGCCCGCCGCGCGCTCTCCTGTGGTCGGTGGCGCTGTTCCTGCCGCCGCTGGTGGTCGGCGCCGTCCGTTTCCCCTCCGGAACGTGGGACCAGCGGGTCGTGCCGGTGGTGTGGGCCTACGCCCTGGTGGCCCTCCTCGGCATCGCGGTCCGCGCGCGACGCGACCACACGGCGGCCCTCGTGGAGCGCGCCCGCCGCCTGGAGGTGGAGCGGGACCAGGAGGTCCGGCTGGCGGCGGCGGCCGAACGGGCCCGGATCGCCCGCGAGATGCACGACATCATCGGCCACAACCTGTCCGTCATCACGGGTCTGGCGGACGGCGGCCGGTACGCGGCGGCCAGGAACCCGGAGCGTGCCGCCGAGGCCCTGGACGCGATCGGCACGACGAGCCGCCAGGCGCTGACGGAGCTCCGCCGCCTCCTCGGGGTCCTGCGGACCGACGACGAGACGGCGGCCCGCGACCCGCAGCCGACCCTGGCCGATCTGGACGGTCTCCTGGCAGGGGTTCGCGACGCCGGTCTGCCCGTACGTCTCGAACTCGCCCCGCCGGGCGAACCGGCGCCGCCGGAGCTCTCCCCGGGCGTTCAGCTGACCCTCTACCGGGTGGTCCAGGAAGCCCTGACGAACACCCTGAAGCACGCGGGCCCCGGCGCCCGGGCCTCGGTCCTCCTCGCGCACGGCCCTCAGGAGGTACGGGTGGAGGTCACCGACACCGGTGGCCGCCGCGAGCCCGGGGCGGGGGCCACGGGCACGGGCCAGGGCCTGACGGGAATGCGGGAGCGCGCGGCCCTCTACCACGGCACACTCGACTGCGGCCCGCTGCCGGACGGCGGCTGGCGGGTTCTGCTCCGTATCCCCCGGGAGGACACCCCCTCGTGACGACCGTTCTGATCGCGGACGACCAGCCGATGCAGCGCTTCGGCTTCCGCATGCTGCTGGAGAGCCAGGAGGACCTGACGGTCGTCGGCGAGGCCGCGAACGGCACGGAGGCGGTCCGCCTCACCGACCGGCACCGCCCCGACGTGGTCCTGATGGACATCCGCATGCCGGGCCTGGACGGCATCGAGGCCACCCGCCGCATCGTCGCCACCGGCGCCCGCACGCGGGTCCTGATCGTCACCACCTTCGATCTGGACGCGTACGCGTACGACGGTCTGCGCGCGGGCGCGAGCGGCTTCCTGGTGAAGGACGCCCA
>NZ_JAPSIW010000649.1 GCF_031178505.1 Streptomyces sp.
CCTCCTCCAGGCCGAGCCACTGGGCGGCCGGGTGCTTCCCCGCCACGACCAGGTTGATCCTGCCGGTGTCGGCGAGGACCCGTTCCATGGTGACGAGGAGGGTGTTGGCGTCCGGCGGCAGATACACCCCCGTCACGGTGCGCCGCTTCGTCAGGAGGTTGTCGATGAAGCCGGGCCCCTGGTGGCTGTAGCCGTTGTGCTCCTGGCGCCACCCCTCACTGGTCAGGAGGTACGTCAGACTGCTGACGGGGGTGCGCCAGGGCACCTCGCCGGACGTCTTCAGCCACTTGGCGTACTGGTTGACCATGCTGTCCACGACGGAGGCGAAGGCCTCGTACGTGGGGAAGAGGCCGTGCCGGCCGGTCTGCAGGTATCCCTGGAGCCAGCCCTGGCAGGTGTGTTCCGACAGCACCTCCATGACCCGCCCGTCCGGGGCCAGCCCCTCCGCGTACAGGCCGACCGGCCAGGTGTACGCGCGGCCCGTCGCCGCCAGCACCCCGTCGAGCTTGTTGGAGGCCAGTTCGTCCGGCGAGACGATCCGGAAGTCGCGGCGCGCCTCGGTCCTCCGTACCGTCTCGGTCAGCCATTCGGCCAGCACGCGGGTCGGGCTCGCGGAGGCGGTTCCGGGGCCCTCCGTGACGTCGACGGCGTACGGCTCCAGGGGCGGCAGATCCAGGGGGCGGCGCAGGCGGCCGCCGTTGCCGGCCGGGTTCATGCCGATGCGCCGCTCTCCTTCGGGGCAGGCCGCCAGCACGTGGGGCAGGGGGCGGCCGTCCGCGTCGAACAGCTCCTCCGGCCGGTACGAGCGCAGCCACGCCTCCAGCGCCGCGAACTGCTCGTCGTCCTCGTGGACGGCAGGCAGGGGGATCTGGTGCGCGCGGAACGTGCCCTCGATGCGCTTCCCCCCGACCTCGGCGGGCGCGCCGAGGCCCTTCGGGCTGCGCAGCACGATCATCGGCCAGGCCGGCCGCTCGGGCACCTCGCCGCCGCGGGCCCGGCGCTGGATGTCGGCGATGGCGGCGTGGGCGTCCCGTACGGCGTGGGTCATCCGCTCGCTCAGCGGGTCCTCGGTCATGTCCACGATGCGCGGGGCCCAGCCGTACCCCCGGAAGAGAGAGGTGAGTTCGTCGGCGGACATGGTGCCGAAGATCGTCGGCGAGGAGATCTTGTAGCCGTTGAGGTGGAGCACGGGGAGGACCGCGCCGCTCGTCACGGGGTCCAGGAACTTGGTCGCGTGCCAGGCCGCGGCCGTCGGTCCCGTCTCCGCCTCGCCGTCCCCGACGACGCAGGCGACGAGCCGGTCCGGGGCGTCGAGCGCGGCCCCGAACGCCGTCGACAGGGCGTAGCCGAGTTCGCCGCCCTCGTGGACCGTGCCGGGCACGGCGGGGGAGAGGTGGCTGGGGAAGCCGTCGGGCGCGCAGTAGCGGCGGGCCAGCTCCGTCAGGCCGTCCGCCGTGCGGGCGAGCGCCGGGTCGTACTCGGCGTGCGTGCCCTCCAGCCACAGGTGGGCATGGTTGGCGGGGGCGCCGTGGCCGGGCCCGGTGACGAGCAGGACATCGGTGTCCCGCTCCTTCACGAGCGCGTTCAGCGCGGCGTAGGTGAGGGTGATGCCCGGACAGGAGCCCCAGTGGCCCAGGAGCCTCGGCTTGAGGTGCTCCCGGCGCAGGGGCTCGCGGAGCAACACGTTGTCCCGGAGGTGGATCATGACGGCGGCCACGTAGTCCGCCGCACGACGGTAGGCCACCGTGCCGTTCCCGGCTCGCTCCGCCACCGATCGGTCCGGGGCCCGGTCCCGGTCCCGCACCGTCCGGTCCCGGGCCGTGCCGTCCTGTGGCGTTCCGTCCGTTCCCTCGCGCACCATGAAAACGTTTCCTCGCCGTTCGTGGGCCGATGCTCCGGGCGCCGTGGCCCCGCCCGGCCGCCGGACGGGCCGCCGGGTGCGGCCCCGGCTCCGTGCCCGGCCGCCGGACGGTCCGCGGTCAGCCGCCGAGGCGGGCGCGGAGGAGCTGCTTGCCGAGTTCGGCGCCCTTGCGGCTGTCGGACTGCGCCTTGCGGAAGAGTTCCGCGACCTCGCTGTCGTTCTCCCGCTCGGCGTCCTGGATGTACGTCTCCAGACGAAGCGCGTTGTCGAGGCAGCTCTCGACGTACCAGACGAGGTTGTAGTCCTTGTCCTTGGTGCCGGTGATGCCGCCGGTCTCGGTGTCGTGCGTCATGGCGATTCCCTTCCTTCCTCGACGGAGCGTGGGGGCCGGGACGGGGCGGACGCCGGCGCGCCGTTCCGGCGGAGAGCCGGCGGAACGGACGGGATCCGGCCCGTACGTCCCGTAGGTTCCGAATTTCCGATGCGCGGCTCTTGTCGCCTCGCGCCCTGGTCCGCCCGTACCCGCTGCCCCCCGCGGTATGCGGCCTCCCCTCCGCCGACGGGCGGCGGACGGCGCGAGGCACGCGAGACAGGCGGCGTGAGGCCGCCGGCGTCGAAATTCCGTCGCGCCGCCGCGGTGCGGGGGCGAGACTCCTCCCATGGCTGACATGGGGGCGTTCCGGGAAGCGGTCACGGCGTGGGCGGCCGGAGGGCCCGGCGACGCCGTGACCGGGATGGCCGCGGTGCTGTCCGTCCGCACGGTCGTCCTGCTCGAAGGCCCGAGCGACGTCGCGGCGGTCGAGGCGCTGACCGGACGCCAGGGCCGGGACCCGGCCGCCGAAGGCGTGTGCGTCCTGTCGATGGGCGGGGCCATGAACGCCGGCCGCTTCGCGCGCCTCCTCGGCCCGGCGGGCCTGGGCCTGCGCCTCACGGGCCTGTGCGACGCACGCGAGCGCGGTTACTACGCCCGTGGCTTCGACGCGGCCGGCGCGCCCCATGACTTCTTCGTCTGCGCGGCCGACCTGGAGGAGGAGCTGATCCGCGCGCTCGGCGCCCCCCGGGTGCGCGAACTCGTCGAGGCGGAGGGCGACCTCCGCCCCCTGCGTACCTTCCTGAGCCAGCCCGCCCAGCGGGGCCGTACCGCCGAACAGCAGCTGCGCCGCTTCCTCGGCACCAAGAAGGGCCGCAAGATCCATTACGGCCGGGTCCTCGTCGAGGCCCTCGGCCCCGGCGCCGTACCCGCCCCGCTCGAAGACCTCCTCGCCGCCCTCTGACCGCCTCCGGGCCCGGCCCCGCGCCGGTTCGCCACGTGCCGACCGGCCGGGGACACCCCGCGCGGGGTGAGGCGGCGGCGGTGCTGGAATGGTCCCCATGGCCGACACCCCGCCCCGCACCGGTACGCCCGCTCCCCCCGGCCCAACCGGCAGCCCCGACACCGACCTGCTCGTCATCGGCGGAGGCCCGGCCGGCTGCGCCGCGGTCCGCATGGCAGCGTCCGTCGGCATGCGCTCGGTCCTGGTCGAACCGCGGGCCCTGTGCCACACCCTGCACCGCATCCCCGCACTCGACAACGTCCTCGGCGGCCACACCGGCGGTCCCCGGCTCGCCGAGGCCGTCGCAGCGGAGGTGGCCGGCACCGACCTCTGCCACCTGCTGCTCGGTCACCGCGTCAGCGCGCTCCACGTCACCGGCGACCACGTCACCGCGACCCTCGACACCGGTGCCCGGCTCTCCGCCCCGTACGCCGTGGTCGCCACCGGCGTCGGCCCCCGCCGCCCCCGCGACACCGCCTGGGTCACCGCCCCCGACGGGCCCGTACCGCCACCGCTCTGGGAGGCCGACGCGGCCCGCGCCGAAGGCCGTACGCTCCTCGTCCTCGGCGGGGACCGCCCCATCGGCACGTTCCTGCGCGCCCACCCGGCGGCCCGTACGCGCCTCGTCGTCGCCTACCCCGCGGCCGACGCGTACAAGACCGAGGAGATCCGCGAGGACCCGCGCGTCACCCTGCTGCCCGTCGAGCACCTGACAGTGCGCGGCGGAGCCGGCGCCCCCGTGGCGGCCGAGGCCGTGGGGCGTGACGGTGTACGGCACACGGTCACGGCCGACGCCGTGTACCTCAGCCTCGGCAGCGCCCCCGCCGCCCCGTCCGGTGATCTCGTGCGCGACGGCGACGGCTACTGCCCGCCGG
>NZ_JAPSIW010000650.1 GCF_031178505.1 Streptomyces sp.
AGCATGGAGCCGGGGTCCAGCGGCACCCCGTCGACACGGCAGGACCCGGACATGGTCAGGACCGCGTACTCGAAATCCGGCACCAGCGGTAGCCGTGCGGACGCGCCCTCGGCCAGGGAGAGGTCGGCTCCGACCACGGGCGAGTACGTGGTGCCGGGGGAGGCGGCGCCGTCCACCTCGCCGAGGACGACGGTGCCCCGAAGTCCCGAGCGTGACGTGATGCCGGGCAGGTCCGTGTGGTGCTCGAAGGCGGGGGCGACCGACCGGTGGGCGTCGGGCAGGGCGATCCACAGCTGCGCCCCGTGCAGCAACGGCACGTGTTCGCGCGGTGTCTGTTCGGCGTGGGCGATCGCCCGGCCCGCGGTCATGAGCCCCAACTCACGGGGGCGGATCGTCCGCAGACTGCCGACGCTGTCCCGGTGCAGGACCTCGCCCTCGTGCAGCCAGCTCACGGTCTGCAGGCCGGTGTGCGGATGGGGAGGGACCCACATGCCGGGCCCGTCGGCGATGTCGTCCGGGCCGTAGTGGTCGACGAAACACCACGCCCCGACCATCCGGCGGCCCAGGTTGGGCAGGAGCCGGCGCACCGCGGTGTTCTCCCCGAGGGGGGTGATCCTCGGTCGCAGGAGCTGGTGGACGGGATGGGCGGAGACCTCCTGGCGGCCTCCCCGTACGTGGACGGTCGGTGCGGTGTCGAGGTTGCTCACGGGTTCACAGCCCGAACCGGGCGCGGTCGCCCCGCGGCACCAGGTCGAGGTACTCCGGGTGCCTGGTGATGTGTCCGCGGACGAACGGGCAGTAGGGCAGCACCTTGAGGCCGCGTTCCCGCGCGGCGTCGAGGGCCGCGCCGACCAGCCGGCCAGCGAAGCCCCGGCCGCCGAAGCGCTTGTCGATCTCCGTGTGCAGGAAGGCGATCTCGTCCCTGTAGGTGTGGTACTGCGCGTACCCCACCAGCTTCTCGTCCTCGTGCAGTTCGAAACGGGTGGCCGAGGGGTTGTCGGTCACGGCGACGCTCATGGTGTCCTCCTGGGGTCGGACGTCAGTGGTGGGACGTGATCCGCCGTACCGCGAGGCCGATGAGCCAGGCGTTCAGCAGCGCGCAGGCGACGACGATCACCGGGAAGGCAGGCGCCGAGAAGGCGTCGACCGCGAGCAGCGCCACGCTCACGGGGGCGGTGGCGGCGATGGGATAGATGCCCGCGAACGAGGAGTCGGCCTGGGCTACGAAGACCGCGTCCACGTAGGACCACACCAGCAGGACGGCCACGACGGCCAGGTAGGCGCGTGAGACCCAGTTGCCGGTGGCCGTGGAGAACAGCGACCGGGAGGGGGTGACGAGGCTCATGGTGTCCTTCGGTGTGCGTGGCATGCGGGGGCTCGGCCGGCGCCCGGGGCATACGCGAGGGGCGCCGGCACCGACAGTCGCACGTCGCCGCTCCCGGCGGCGTCGGCAGTGACCGCCTATATCGCGATGGTGCCGCCGGCGATGAACACAAGCACCGAAACCGGGACTTCGTACGGCATGCCGTTCCGGGGGCCGACGACCGGAGCGGTCGTGCACAGGCAACCCGGAACGCCGCGGAGGAGTCCCTCCCCATGGTGCCGGCACGAGGATCGGAGTCGCGGTGTTCGACGTACGCACGGCCACGGTGGACGATGCGCCGGCGGTCGCCCGTGTCATCCGCGCCCGTGCCGCATGGATGCGCCGGGAGGGGCTGGAGGACTGGGAGGCCTGGTGGCACAGTGCCGACGCGATGGCCGCACGGGCCACCCGTCCCCGGGCCCCGGCCCGGCTTCTCGTCCATCGAAGTGGCGCGGTCGTCGGCTGCACCACCCTGTCCGCCACGGCTTCGGACGAGGAGTGGAGCACCGTCGAACGCGAACAGCCGGCCCGGTACTTGAGTACGACCTGCACCGATCCCGCCTGGCGCGGGCACCGCCCGGGCGCCGTGCTGGCCGCGTGGGCGCTGGAGGAGACCGCGGCCGCCGGAGCGGCCTGGCTGCGCCTAAGCTGCGCCGACGACCGGCTCATGCGGTACTACCGGGACGTTCAGGGATTCGCTCTCGTGCGTACGGTGACCCGTACAGGGGTGACGTACTTGCTGGCCAGGTCCGTGCTCGACCGGCCGGCGGCAGCCCGTCGTCCCCCGTCACGGTAGGTGCCGCACGTCCACTGTCGTCACCTCGGCCGGCCCAGCCCGCCGACGTCCCGCACCGCGTCCCTGGCGGCGCGGGCGCCCGCCGGCGGTGCGAGGTGCGCAGCCGTCACAGCCAGGCGCTGATCGGACGGCGGGTGACTGTGCGCGACCGGGCGCGGTACCCGCCGTCCGGAGCCCGGGCGCCGGTGCGTGCGCGCCGCCCGTCATCGGGGTGGACGCCCGGGTAAGCGGGCCTGATCGGCCGCGACCTGCGGTGAAGGCCGGCCCGGACGTGTCTACTTGCCCCATTCCGGTCCGCCGTCGGTGCAGGTCTGACCGCCGTCGACGGGCAGGGTGACGCCGGTGACGATGGCGGCCTCGTCGCTGGCGAGGTACGCGATGGCGGCGGCGACCTCGTCGGCCTCGGCGGCGCGGCGCAGGGGGATGCGCTGCCACGCCTTCTCCAGCAGCGCGTCGTCGGCCATGATCGCGTCGACCATTTCGGTGACGGTCAGCCCGGGACAGACGGTGTTGGCGCGGACGCCGTGCTTGCCCTCGTCACAGGCGACGGACCGGGTGAGGTTGGCGACGGCGGCCTTGACGGCGTTGTAGCCGGCGTGGGACCAGCCGCCGCCGAGGGAGGAGACGGAGCCGACGTTGACGATGGAGCCCTTGGTGGCGCGCAGGTGGGGCAGAGCGGCGCGGGTGGTGTAGAAGACGCTGGAGAGATCGGCACCGACGCACCGGTGCCAGTCCTCGTCGCTGGTCTCCTCGACGGTGCCGACGAGGTTCATGCCGGCGGCGTTGACCAGGGTGTCGATGCGGCCGAAGCGGCCGACGGCGGCTTGGACGAGGGCGTCGCACTCGACACGTACGGAGACGTCGGCGGGGAAGGCCAGGACACGGTCCTGCGGCATCTCGGCCGCGGCCTGCCGCAGCCGCTCCGCGCGGCGGCCGGAGATCACGACCGAGGCGCCCTCGTCGAGGAAGCGGCGGGCGGTGGCCAGGCCGATGCCCGAGCCGCCACCGGTGACGACGGCGACCTTGCTGGTGAAACGCGACATGACAGTGGTTCCTCTCAGGAGGGGTGCGGAAGGGGGAACGGTGCGGGGCCGTACTGGGCCGGCCGGCGGGGAGGCGGCGTTCCGGTGGCCGGGTGCCGGCGTCGGGATGCGGGGCGGCCGTCACCGGCCGGCGGGGAAGTCCGCGCTGCGCGTGATCTCCTCCCAGGCCCGGAACTCCGCGGCGCGCGTCTCCAGTTGGGCGGTGGCCAGGTCGTAGGCGTCGGCACCGAGCAGCAGGTGGCGGGGCGGCTCGGCGGCGTTGACGGCCTTCAGCAGGGCTCGCGCCGCGCGGTCGGGATCGCCGGCCTGCTTGCCGACGGAGCCGTGATACGCGCGGCGCGCGGCGCCGGCGGTGGGGTCGTAGTCGGCGATCGGGTACCGCGTCTCCTGGGAGGAGCCCGCCCAGGCGGTGCGGAACGCGGACGGTTCCACCGTCATGACCCTGATGCCGAGCGGCTCCACCTCGTGGCGCAGGCTTTCGGAGAGGCCCTCCACGGCGAACTTGGTGGCGCAGTAGTAGCCCACGGCGGGGTGGCCGACCAGGCCGCCGATCGAGGTCAGGTTGACGATGGTGCCCGAGCGCCGGGCCCGCATGCCCGGCAGCACCGCGTGGACGAGGCGCGCCACCCCGTGGAAGTTGACGTCGAACAGCCGCTCGACGGTCTCCGGGTCGGTCTCCTCCACCGCGGCGAAGTAGCCGATGCCGGCGTTGTTGACCACGACGTCGACCCGGCCGAAGTGCTGCTCGGCCTGTTCGACACCCCGGCGCACGCTGTCCGTGTCGGTCACGTCCATCGCGACCAGCAGTGCCCGGCCCCGCTCGGCCAGGT
>NZ_JAPSIW010000651.1 GCF_031178505.1 Streptomyces sp.
ACGCCGGTTCCGGCAGGCCGGAGCCGGACGGAGCATGAGGAAGCGGGCCCCCCGCCGCGGGGGGGCCCCCGCCCGGGGGCGGCGGCGGGGGTGGGGGCCCCCCCGGGGCCGGGGGGGCCGCCACCCCCCCCCGGGGGCGGGGCGCGCCCCCCCGGCCCCCCCCAACCAGGGGCCGGTCCACGCCCCCCGCCTGCCCGCGCCCGGGGGGCAACCGGCGGGGGGCCGGCCCGGAGAACTCTCCGGGCCGGCCCTCGGCCGTGCGAGCCGCGAGGCTCAGTTGTCGTACTCGTCCAGCGGCGGGCAGGAGCAGACCAGGTTGCGGTCACCGAAGGCGCCGTCGATCCGGCGCACCGGCGGCCAGTACTTGTCCGCGGCCGAGACGCCGGCCGGGAAGACGGCCTCGTCGCGGGTGTAGGGGTGGGTCCACTCGCCGCCCAGCGCGGCCGCGGTGTGCGGCGCGTTGTGCAGCGGATTGTCGTCCGCCGGCCACACACCGGAGGCCACCTTCTCGATCTCGGCCCGAATCGCGATCATCGTGTCGCAGAAGCGGTCGAGCTCGGTCAGGTCCTCGGACTCGGTGGGCTCGATCATCAGCGTGCCGGCGACCGGGAAGGACATCGTCGGCGCGTGGAAGCCGTAGTCGATCAGCCGCTTGGCGATGTCGTCGACGCTGACCCCGGTCGCCTTGGAGAGCGGGCGCAGGTCCACGATGCACTCGTGGGCGACCAGTCCGGCCGGACCGGTGTAGAGCACCGGGTAGTGCGGCTCCAGGCGCTTGGCGATGTAGTTCGCCGCGAGGACGGCGACCTGCGTGGCGCGCTTGAGGCCCTCGCCGCCCATGAGGCGGACGTACGACCAGGAGATCGGCAGGATGCCGGCGGAACCCCACGGGGCGGCCGAGATCGGGCCGACGCCGGTCTCCGGACCCGCGGTGGGCTGGAGCGGGTGGTTGGGCAGGTACGGGGCCAGGTGCTCGCGCACCGCGACGGGGCCGACGCCCGGGCCGCCGCCGCCGTGCGGGATGCAGAAGGTCTTGTGCAGGTTCAGGTGCGAGACGTCGCCGCCGAACTTGCCCGGCTTCGCGAGGCCGACCAGCGCGTTGAGGTTGGCGCCGTCGACGTACACCTGGCCGCCGGCCTCGTGCACCTCGGCGCAGATGTCCGCGACGTGCTCCTCGAAGACGCCGTGCGTCGACGGGTAGGTGATCATCAGGACGGACAGCTCGTCGCGGTACTGCGCGATCTTGGCGCGCAGGTCCTCGACGTCGACCTCGCCGTCGTCGGCGGTCCTGACGACGACGACCTTCATGCCGGCCATCACGGCGGAGGCGGCGTTGGTGCCGTGCGCGGAGGAGGGGATGAGGCAGACCGTGCGCTGCTCGTCGCCGTTGGCGCGGTGGTAGGCGCGAACCGCGAGGAGACCCGCGAGCTCGCCCTGCGAGCCGGCGTTCGGCTGGAGGGACACCTTGTCGTAGCCGGTGACCTCGGCGAGGCGCTCCTCCAGCTCGGTGATGAGCGTGAGGTAGCCCTGCGCCTGCTCGACCGGGGCGAAGGGGTGGATCTGGCCGAACTCGGGCCAGGTCACCGACTCCATCTCGGTCGTCGCGTTGAGCTTCATGGTGCAGGAGCCCAGCGGGATCATGCCGCGGTCGAGCGCGTAGTCGCGGTCGGCCAGCCTGCGCAGGTAGCGCAGCATCGAGGTCTCGGAGCGGTGCGCGTGGAAGACCGGGTGGGTCAGGTACGCGTCGGAGCGCAGCGCGTCGGCCGGCAGCGCGTTCTCGGTGACCGCGTCGAGCGCCTCGACATCGGCGGTGACGCCGAAGGCGCCCCACACGGCGGCGAGCTGGGCGCGGGTGGTGGTCTCGTCGCAGGACATCGACACGTGGTCGGCGTCGACGCGGTACAGGTTGACACCGGCCTCGCGGGCCGCGGCCACGACCGCGTCGGCGCGGCCCGGGACGCGGGCGGTCAGGGTGTCGAAGAAGGCGCCCTGGACCAGCTCCACGCCTCCGGCGCGCAGACCGGCGGCGAGGATCGCGGCGTACCGGTGGGTGCGCTCGGCGATCTGCTTGAGACCGTCCGGACCGTGGTAGACGGCGTACATGCCGGCCATGACGGCGAGCAGGACCTGGGCGGTGCAGATGTTGCTGGTGGCCTTCTCGCGGCGGATGTGCTGCTCGCGGGTCTGGAGGGCCAGGCGGTAGGCGCGGTTGCCGTCGGCGTCGACGGAGACGCCGACGAGACGGCCGGGAAGGGAGCGGGCGTGCTTGTCCTGGACGGCCATGTAGCCGGCGTGCGGCCCGCCGAAGCCCATCGGCACGCCGAAGCGCTGGGTGGTGCCGACGGCGATGTCGGCGCCGAGGGAGCCGGGCGAGGCGAGCAGCGTGAGGGCGAGCAGGTCGGCGGCGACGGTGACGATCGCGCCGAGCTCATGGGCCTGGTCGATGACCGGCTTGATGTCCCGTACGGCACCGGAGGCGCCAGGGTACTGCAGCAGCACGCCGAAGACGCCGCGCTCGGCGATCTCGGCCGGGATGCCGGCGGACAGGTCGGTGACGACGACCTCGACCCCGGTCGGTTCGGCCCGGGTCCGGATGACCGCGATGGTCTGCGGCAGGGCGTCGGCGTCGACGACGAAGACGCCGTTCTTGACCTTGCCCACGCGCCGCGAGAGCGCCATCGCCTCGGCGGCGGCGGTGCTCTCGTCGAGGAGGGAGGCGCCCGAGGTGGGCAGACCGGTCAGGTCGGCGACCATGGTCTGGAAGTTCAGCAGGGCCTCCAGGCGGCCCTGGGAGATCTCCGGCTGGTACGGGGTGTAGGCCGTGTACCAGGCGGGGTTCTCCATCACGTTCCGCAGGATCACCGGCGGGGTGAAGGTCCCGTAGTAACCGAGACCGATCATCGGGGCGAGGACCTGGTTGCGGTCGGCGAGGTCGCGCAGCTCGGCGAGGACCTCGGCCTCCGTCCGGGCACCGGGCAGACCCAGCGCCTCGGCGTTCTTGATCACGTCCGGCACCGCGGCGGCGGTGAGCTCGTCCAGCGAGCCGTAGCCGACCTGGGCGAGCATCTTGGCGCGCGCCTCGGCGTCGGGGCCGATGTGCCGCTGCTCGAAGGGAATGCCCTGCTCGAGCTCGGAGAGCGGGGTGCGGTTGGCGGTCATGTGCGGGGGCCTCCTGGTCGTCACGACCTGCGAGGGGCACCACGGCGCGGGTGCCCGGACGGCCTCCCCCTCTGTCATCTCAACCTGAGAGCTTCACCGGCGCGCCACGCGGGCATGCCGGCTTTCACCGTCGGTGAGAGCGGATGCCGTCGGACTCCCGCTCTGCTTTCCAGAGTGACCTCGTCCGCGCGGTACAGGGGCCTGAGAGATTCCGGGGAGGATTTGCTCCTTCGGCGCCACCGGAAAGTTTTTCTCCGGGGGACTCTCCCGCACGGGGTCGACAGCCACAGCCAGCCTACCAGCGCCGTTGTGGCGCCCATCGCTCAAGTGGCCGACATCCCGGATGTGCACTTTCGTAGGGGTGTGGAGCAGTTGCGACCAGTTGGAGGGACCGTGCAGACCGACATCGATCCGCGCAGCCTGATCGGCCGCAAGGCGTACGACCGGAACGGACACAGAATCGGGACGGTGGACGAGGTGTACCTGGACGACGCGACCGGCGTCCCGGAGTGGGCCGCCGTCCGCACGGGTCTCTTCAGCCGGGACGCCTTCGTCCCCCTGGCGCCGAGCGAACTGGTCGACGACGGGCTCCACGTCCCGTACGAGCGGGCGCTGATCAAGGACGCCCCCGACTTCGGCGTCGGCCGGCACCTCTCCCCCGAGCAGGAACTCCAGCTCTACCGCCACTACAGCCTCGCCCTGCCGCCCCCGCCCGAGGACGCCCCGGATACGGACTTCGGGCGCCTGGCGGGCCAGGACGGCCCCTGAAAGAGCCGCACACCGGTGTCGGGGCGCCCGGGCGTACGTCCGGGGGCCGGGCGGCGCGTCAGGCCGCCGCTCCGCCGCCCGCCGCCTCCGAACGCTCCGGGC
>NZ_JAPSIW010000652.1 GCF_031178505.1 Streptomyces sp.
TTCCTGCTGCTGCGCGCCTTCTCCTCCGGCTGCGCGGCCCTCACCGGCGTCGAGGCCATCTCCAACGGCGTCCCGGCCTTCCGCAAGCCGAAGTCGAGGAACGCCGCCACCACCCTCGCCCTCATGGGCGGCCTCGCCGTCACCATGTTCTGCGGCATCATCTTCCTGGCCATGGCCACCGACGTCCGGATGGCCGAGAAGCCCGCCCAGGACCTGCTGCGCGACGGGGTGCCCGTCGGCCCCGAGTACGTGCAGGACCCGGTGATCTCACAGGTCGCCGCCGCCGTCTTCGGCGACGGGACCTTCCTCTTCGTCGTCCTCGCCGCCGCGACCGCCCTCGTCCTCTTCCTGGCCGCCAACACGGCGTACAACGGCTTCCCGCTCCTCGGCTCGATCCTCGCCCAGGACCGCTACCTGCCGCGCCAGCTGCACACCCGCGGCGACCGGCTCGCCTTCTCGAACGGCATCGTGCTCCTCGCCGGCGCCGCCGCGCTCCTCGTCTGGATCTACGGCGCCGACTCGACGCGGCTGATCCAGCTCTACATCGTCGGCGTCTTCGTCTCCTTCACCCTCAGCCAGATCGGCATGGTCCGGCACTGGAACCGGCACCTGAAGGCCGAGCGGGACCCGGCCAAGCGCCGCCGGATGATCCGCTCGCGCGCGATCAACGCCTTCGGCGCCTTCTTCACCGGCCTCGTCCTCGTGGTCGTCCTCGCCACCAAGTTCACCCACGGCGCCTGGGTCGCCCTGCTCGGCATGGTGATCTTCTACGTGACGATGACCGCGATCCGCCGGCACTACGACTCCGTGGCCGCCGAGATCGCCGCCGCCGAGGAACGCCCCGACGAGTACGTGCGCCCCTCCCGGGTCCGCTCGGTCGTCCTCGTCTCCAAGCTCCACAAGCCCACCCTGCGCGCCCTCGCCTACGCCAAGCTCATGCACGCCGGCGAGCTGGAGGCGCTGACCGTGAACGTGGACCCGGCCGAGACCAAGGCGCTCAAGGAGGAGTGGGAGCGGCGCGGCATCAACGTGCCGCTGAAGATCCTCGACTCCCCGTACCGCGAGATCACCCGGCCCGTCATCGAGTACGTGAAGAACCTGCGGCACGAGAGCCCGCGGGACGCCGTCTCCGTGTACATCCCGGAGTACGTCGTGGGCCACTGGTACGAGCACGTGCTGCACAACCAGAGCGCCCTGCGCCTCAAGGGCCGGCTGCTGTTCACGCCGGGGGTGATGGTGACCTCGGTCCCGTACCAGCTGCGCTCCTCCGAGGCCGCGAAGCGCCGGGCCCGTAAGCGCCAGGAGTGGAACGCGCCCGGCTCCGTCCGCCGCGGACCCGTCGAAAAACGGACGAAGGAACCGGCGGGAAAGAGCAACTAGACTGGTGGGCTGCCGTCCGTACGGCAGCCCACCTTCTTCTTCCCCCCTGGAGTCCCCGGTCATGCAGAACGCCCCCGTCCCGTCGCTGATCGGCCAGGAGTACGAGGTCGAGGTCGGCCCGGTGGCCCACGGCGGCCACTGCATCGCCCGCACCGAGGAGGGCCGCGTCCTCTTCGTCCGCCACACCCTCCCCGGCGAGAAGGTCCGCGTCCGCGTCACCGAGGGCGACGAGACGTCGCGCTTCCTGCGCGCCGACGCCGTCGAGATCCTGGAGGCCTCGAAGGACCGCGTCGAGGCGCCCTGCCCGTTCGCGGGCCCGGGCAAGTGCGGCGGCTGCGACTGGCAGCACGCCAAGCCCGGCGCCCAGCGCCGCCTCAAGGGCGAGGTCATCGCCGAGCAGCTCAAGCGGCTCGCCGGCCTGACCCCCGAGGAGGCCGGCTGGGACGGCACCGTCATGCCCGCCGAGGGCGACAAGCTGCCCCCGGGCGAGGTCCCGCAGTGGCGCACCCGCGTCCAGTACGCCGTCGACGCCGAGGGCCACGCCGGCCTGCGCAAGCACCGCTCGCACGACGTCCAGGTCATCGACCACTGCATGATCGCCGCCGAGGGCGTGTCGGAGCTCGGCATCGAAGCCCGCACCTGGGAGGGCATGGCCTCGATCGAGGCCGTCGCCGCCTCCGGCTCGGGCGACCGCCAGGTCATCCTCACCCCCCGCCCCGGCGCCCGCCTGCCTCTCGTCGAGCTCGACAAGCCGGTCTCCGTGATGCGTATCGGCGAGCGGGACAAGGCCGTCCACCGCGTCCACGGCCGCGCCTTCGTCCGCGAGCGCGCCGACGACCGCACCTACCGCGTCGGCGACGGCGGCTTCTGGCAGGTCCACCCGAAGGCCGCCCAGACCCTCGTCCTCGCCGTCATGCAGGGCCTCATGCCCCGCAAGGGCGAGACCGCCCTCGACCTCTACTGCGGCGTCGGCCTCTTCGCGGGCGCCCTCGCGGACCGCGTCGGCGACAAGGGCGCGGTCCTCGGCATCGAGTCCGGCAAGCGCGCCGTCGAGGACGCCCGCCACAACCTGGCCGACTACCCCCGCGTCCGCATCGAACAGGGCAAGGTCGAAGCGGTCCTCCCGCGCACGGGCATCACCGACGTCGACCTCATCGTCCTGGACCCCCCGCGCGCCGGCGCCGGCAGGTCCACCGTCCACCACCTCGCCACCCTCGGCGCCCGCCGCATCGCCTACGTCGCCTGCGACCCCGCCGCCCTCGCCCGCGACCTCGCCTACTTCGCGGACAACGGCTACCGCGTCCGCACGCTGCGGGCGTTCGACCTGTTTCCGATGACGCACCACGTGGAGTGCGTGGCGATTCTTGAGCCCACAGCAAAGGGCCTCTGACCTGCTGATTTATTGATTCCCCAGGTGCGGGCGGGTCGCGCCGACATGTTTCCGCAGGTCCACCGCGTGGAGCATGCTGCAGGTTCCCGCCACGTGTCCCACCTGCGGCTTCGCGGTGGGGGCGTGGGTCGAGAACGCTCTGTCTCACCTCCGTCAGGGACGGGTTCGGGAAATGTTTTGACGCTCGTTCGACGCTGTTTCTGACGGAGCGTGAGGTGGTCGTCCTAAATCAGATGGCGCGGGTCAGTCGACTTGTCCGGCTTGACCCGTCGAGCAGCGCGTCGGCCGCGAAGTTCCATGACGGCCCGTCGGCGGAGTCGGTGGACTGCTTTCGAGCCGTGGGTTGAGGGTGCGCATGCCGAAGATCCGATTGTCGCCTCGGGGTGGCGCCGGGTTCTACCGGTCCGGGTGGTGAGGTGCCGTTCAGGGGACGGGGAATTGGCTGGTCAGCTGGGGAGGGCACGTGGGTGAGCCGGTCGAGCTCGCTGAGTGCGGGGCAGGGGCCATGGACCTGTCCGGCGGCTGGCTACCGTTCCAGGAATTCGAGCGCCCGGGGGACGAATCTGTCGTGGTGCTGGAAGATCCCTCCGTGTCCGGCGTCGGGGTAGAGGGGTTCGAGTTCGCCCTGGGGCAGCCGGGCCGCCAGGTCAACGGTGTTGACGCTCGGGACCATGCGATCGCTCTCGCCGTTGGCCACCAGGACCGGTTGGTGGATGCGCGACAGATCGGCCGGTGCCTGGCGGCCCCAGCGGTGGATGGCCTTCAGCTGGGCGCGGAACGATGAGAGCGAGATGGCTTTGTCGCGGTCGTTCGTGCGTTCCTTCAGCCGGTCCAGGAAGGCGTGGGCCGCCCGGCGGCCACCGGCGGTGTCGGTGAAGAAGAGGTACTGCTTGGGGTCCTTGCGGGTCAGGACGGCCTTGACGATGTCCTTGATGGTGAGGCTTGTGACCTTGTCGATGCCGGAGCCTCCGGCGGGTCCCGTGCCCGCGAGGATGAGCTTGCGTACAAGATCGGGTTCTTCTGCCGCGATGACCTGGGCGATGAAGCCGCCCATCGACAGGCCGAGCAGGTCGACCCTGTCGTACCCGAGGGCCCGGATGAACAGCACGGTGTCGCGAGCCATCGCCTCGATCGTGTCGGGTGTGGAACCGCCGGACGCGCCGACGCCGCGGTTGTCGAAGGCGATCACGGGGCGCCGGGATGCGAGTCCGTCGACGACGCGGGGATCCCAGTTGTCCAGGACTGCGGACA
>NZ_JAPSIW010000653.1 GCF_031178505.1 Streptomyces sp.
CGGTGGCCTCGTACTGGTCGAGCTGGGTGAGAGCGACCACGGCGTTGTCGTCGTAGTACACGTCGCCGCCCGTCCCCAGGGGGGCGGGAAGGTACGACTCGTAGCCCGGGCGCTCGCCGGAGGTGTAGTAGAGCTCGGCCGTGGCGAAGCGTTCGGCCGCGTCGTGCCGGTAGGCGGCCCCGGTGTGCGGCAGTGCCTGCATGTCGACGGCTGCCTGCGCGGCCTCGCGGAACGGCCACAGGTAGGAGTGTTCCGGGTCAGCGGGCTGTCGGGGCGTGTGCTCCAGGTACAGCCCGTGGTGGCGGGCGCCTTCGTACAGGTGCTTCTGCAGCGCACGGTAGCTGGTGGTGGCGCGGTCGGCCCATTCGTGGGAGGAGACCGGGCGTGCCCGTTCGGGGTTCTGGGCGTGTGCGGGGGCGGCCGTCCAGAGCAGTCCGGCACAGAGGAGGGGGGTGGTGGCACGGGTGAGCAGCGATCGCAGCATGGTGGTTCCCTTCGCGGCGATGAGGAGGGAGGCGAGGGCGTGCGGGGCTCAGCGTCGGGTCCTGAGGATTCAGCGGTGGATCCGAGGATTCAGTGGTGAATCTTGATGCTTCAACGGTGGATCTTGAGGCTGCTGACGAAGAAGCGCTGGGCGGCGAAGAACAGCACCACGGTGGGCAACGAGACCAGGAGGGCGCCGGCCAGGACGATGGGCGGTCCGACGTTGGAGTAGTTGCCCTGCAGGTCGGCGAGCGCGGCCATGACGGGCCGGATGTTGCGGCTCGTGACCATGGTGATGCCGAACATCAGGTCGTTCCAGACCGCGACGAACTGGAACACGAACACGGCGATCATCGCGGACCGGGTCAGCGGAACGTGGATCTGCCAGAACACCCGCCACCAGGACGCGCCGTCCATTCGCGCGGCCTCCACGACCTCCCGCGGCAGGGTCAGGGCGTAGTTGCGCATGACGAAGAACGCGAACGGGACGGCGATCGCCGTGTAGATCAGCACGAGACCGAACTGGGTGTCGTACAGCGACGTGCGTGCGTACGACAGGAACAGCGGCCTGATGAAGACCTGGAGGGGCAGCAGCGTGCCGGAGTAGATCACCCAGAACCACAGGGCCTGCCGCTCGACGGGCATGATGATCGTCGCGAAGGCGGCGAAGCCGGCGAGCACCGCGGCGGCCACGGCGCTGACCACGGCGTACAGGAGGCTGTTGCCGAGTGCCGGGCCGAGGTCGGCCCTGTCCCAGGCCTGGGACATGTTGTCGAACAGTCCGAAGTCCTGGGGCAGCCAGTGCGGGCTCCCGGAGTAGTTCGCCGCGGGCACCAGCGCGTTGACGACGAGGAGCCAGGTGGGGACCAGCCACAGCGCGGCAAGTACCCCGATGGTGGCGTTGCGCAAGACTCGGCCGAGGGACATCGTCACACGCCTTTCACGTCGAGCTGGCGGCGCAGGTACAGCCAGGAGGCGGCCAGCACGATCACGGTGAGGACGACCGCGATCGCCGCTCCGGCGCCGGGCCGCAGTTCCAGGAAGGTCTCGTTGTACATGGAGACGGCCAGCGTCTCGGTGGCCCGCCCGGGGCCGCCTTGGGTGAGCACCCAGATCAGGTCGAACGACTTGAGGCCGTTGACCAGGCTCATGCCGATCACGATGATCGACACGGGGCGGAGCTGGGGCAGGACGATGTGGCGGAACTGCTGCCAACCGCTCGCTCCGTCCAGGGAGCCGGCCTCCAGGGTCTCGGGCGGGATGGACTGCAGTCCGACCAGGAAGAGGATGACGGCCACTCCGGTGGCCTGCCAGGCGTTGGCGACGATCA
The DNA here is from genome assembly GCF_031178505.1 of Streptomyces sp. GTDB lineage: Bacteria > Actinomycetota > Actinomycetes > Streptomycetales > Streptomycetaceae > Streptomyces > Streptomyces gulbargensis. Next base: position 1,814 of record NZ_JAPSIW010000653.1, read on the forward strand.
TCACGAGTGTGTTGCCGGGCCAGGTCAACAGCCATCCCTGGGCCAGTGAATCCAGCCCGACGCCGGTCAGCACCTGGTTGACGGCGCCGTCGGTGGTGAGCATGAAGTTCCACACCACCGCCACCGCGGACCCCGACAGCGCGTAGGGCAGCACCACGCACAGCCGTGCGAGGCGGGAGAACCGGCTGGAGTCGGTCATGCAGGCGATGGCCAGCCCGAGCACGAACGGGAGCACGACCGTGCCCACCACCCACAGCAGTGTGTTCTGGATGGAGCGGGACAGGGCAGGGTCGGAGGCGAACAGCGAGTAGTTCTCGAACCAGCTGAACGGCGCGGTCCGTGTGTCGCTGAAGAAGCTGCGGTGGACGGTCCACACGAACGGGGCCAGGAGGAACAGCGTGACCAGGAGGACGGCCGGGGCCATGAAGCCGCCGGCCGCCAGGCGCTCGCGCACGGTGGCCCAGGTGTGCGCCCTGGGGGAACGCAGCGGTGCGCGCCGGGGTGCCGCCGGTCCGCCGGTCGTGGCCGGCGGGCGTCGGTCGGTCGTAGAAGTGCTCATGCTTCGTCTCGCTTCCAGGCCGCCCATTCGTCGCGTGCGCGCTCCTGCATCCGGCGCAGCGTGGTGGCCGGAGAGGTCTGCCCGGCCATGAATCCGCCGAGGTCGTTGGTGTTGCCCTGGACGAGGCTGGGCGGGCCGGACTCCCAGTAGCGCACCAGCGCCAGCCGGTGGTTGCGGGCGATGTCCCGTTGGAGACCGGCCACCACCGGGTTGCTGGAGCGCACCTCCGGGTTGGCGGAGCTGTCCTGCAGGAAGTCGCTCCACACCCGCTGGACGGACGGGTCGAGCCACGCCCCGACGTTGGCCATCGCGGCGTCGTGCGACGAGGCCCGGCTGGGCACCACGAAGACGCCCGACTCCGCTATCACGCTCTTCGGGGTGGAGGGGCGCGTCGTGGGAAGGATGAAGGCGCCGTAGTCGGTGCCCGGTTCCATGCCCGCCGCCGACATGCCGGATGCCTGCCAGGTGCCGTGCAGGAACATGCCCACCGTGCCCTCCTTCAGCGCGCCGGGGCCGCGCGCCTGGTCGAAGTCGGGGGACGTCATCCAGCCCTTGCGCATGAAGTCGTGCCAGATGTCCATCGCCTGGCGGGCCGGACCGTCGGTGTAGGAGGCCTGTCCGGCCACCAACTGCCGGTAGAAGTGCGGATCGACCTTGCTGACCAGTTCCTGGAACCACTCGATCGCCGGCCAGCCGCCCACCTGACTGGCGAGGAACGGGGTGATCCCGTTGCGCTTGAGGACTTCGGCACAGTGCAGCAGTTCGTCCCAGCTGCTCGGGGCGGACAGGTTCAGCTTGCCGAACACCGGCTTGCTGTAGAAGAGCACGTAGTACGACTCGTACAGCGGGATCCCGTAGGCCTTGCCGCGGTAGGAGACGGCCTCCCGCGATGTTCCGCGCACCCACCCCTTGGCCGCGTACTGCTGCCAGACGCGGGTCAGGTCGGTGAGCCCGCCGGCGCGCGCCAGCCGTTTGAGCTGGTATCCGGACGCCCATTTGACGAGGTCGGAGGATTTCGAGGTCTGCAGGGTCATCTGCACGACCTGCTGGTACGAGGTCACCGACGGATTCGACAGCGGCCTGAGCGCATATCCGGTGATCTTCTTCAGCTCGCGGCCGGCCGCGCGGTAACCGTCGTCCCAGGTGGCGTTGTCGTTGGAAATGCTGGTGGTCCCCGGCTGCGCGGACGTACTCGCTCCCCGCGCGCAGCCGCCCGCCGTCAGGACGGCCGCGCCGGCGGCCACCCCGGCGAGGAGTCGGCGGCGAGCGAGCGGAACGGCCCCACTGCTGGTCCTGCCCGATGCTGACATTGATCACCTTCGCGGAATCGGCCCCACTGCATGGCCAGATGTGGATCACAGGGCGCGCGGACGCCGGAGTAGCCCCGGAGCTGCCCAAGTGCGTGTGGCGTGAGGTTAACGACACCATTCCGGCGGTAGCAATACCTCAACGGGAAAAGAATCCGCAGCCATAGACGTCTCCCATTAAAAGTGCAGGTCAATGGCATCAAAGGGCCGGACCCAGCCGACAGTGCAGCCATGGACACCTTCAGCCAAGCACTGTTATCGTTAACTCTCGTCACCATGGAGCCGAGTAAGGAGCAGATGTGCCCGCGCCTCGTTCGTACGACCCCCTCCCCAGCTACCC
>NZ_JAPSIW010000654.1 GCF_031178505.1 Streptomyces sp.
CCCAGGCCGTCAAGCGCTTCCGGGCCGCCTTGGACCGCACGGGCCTCAAGGTCCCCATGGCCACCACCAACCTCTTCACGCATCCCGTCTTCAAGGACGGCGCCTTCACCGCGAACGACCGGGACGTGCGCCGCTTCGCGCTGCGCAAGACGATCCGGAACATCGACCTGGCCGTGGAGCTCGGCGCGACCGTGTACGTGGCGTGGGGCGGCCGCGAGGGCGCGGAGTCGGGCGCGGCCAAGGACGTGCGGGTGGCGCTGGACCGGATGAAGGAGGCGTTCGACCTGCTCGGCCAGTACGTCACCGAGCAGGGGTACGACCTGCGGTTCGCGATCGAGCCCAAGCCGAACGAGCCGCGCGGTGACATCCTGCTGCCCACCGTCGGGCACGCGCTGGCCTTCATCGAGCGGCTGGAGCGGCCGGAGCTCGTCGGGGTCAACCCGGAGACCGGGCACGAGCAGATGGCCGGGCTGAACTTCCCGCACGGCATCGCGCAGGCGCTGTGGGCGGGCAAGCTGTTCCACATCGACCTGAACGGCCAGTCGGGCATCAAGTACGACCAGGACTTCCGCTTCGGCGCCGGTGATCTGCGTCAGGCCTTCTGGCTCGTCGACCTCCTGGAGGACGCCGGCTACACCGGCCCCCGCCACTTCGACTTCAAGCCGGTGCGCACCGACGGGACCGACGGGGTGTGGGAGTCCGCGAAGAACTGCATGCGGAACTACCTGCTCCTCAAGGAGCGCGCCGCCGCCTTCCGCGCCGACCCGCGGGTCGTGGCGGCCCTGGCCGCGTCCCGGCTGCCGGAGCTGGCCGTGCCCACCGCCGCCGACGGTCTGGCCGCGCTGCTCGCGGACCCGACCGCGTACGAGAGCTTCGACGCGGACGCGGCGGCCGCGCGTTCCATGGCCTTCGAGCGCCTCGACCAGCTGGCCCTGGAGCACCTGCTCGGCGTCGGCTGAGGCCCCCTTCCGGGTCAGCGGGCGGAGGCGAGGGTGGAGCGGCGGACGACCAGTTCCGGCTGGAGCACGACGTGTTCGTGCCGGTGGTCGTCCGCGTGTTCCCCGGTCTCGGCGAGGAGGAGTGCGGCGGCCCGGGCGCCGAGGGTGAGGGCCGGCTGCCGTACGGAGGTCAGCGGTACCGTCGCCGCCGCCGCGAACTCGATGTCGTCGTAGCCGACGATCGCCATGTCCTCGGGGACCCGCACCCCGGCCGCGTACAGCGACTGGAGGACGCCGAGGGCCAGCAGGTCGTTGGCGCAGAAGACGGCGGTCGGACGTTCGGGCAGGCCGAGGAGGCGGGCGCCCGCGTCGCGGCCGCAGGCCACGTCGAGGCGTTCCGCCGGGAGTTCCTGGAGGACGGTGGCGGGCAGGCCGGCCTCGGCGAGCGCGAGGAGGGCGCCCTCGCGCCGGTCGCGGACCTGCTGGAGGTGGGCGGGGCCGCTGACGTAGGCGAAGGAGCGGTGTCCGGCGGCGGCCAGGTGGCGGACGGCCAGGGAGCCGCCGGTCACGTCGTCCACCGAGACCGAGCACCCGGTGCCGTCGCCCGCCACCCGGTCGACGAGGACGTACGGGATGCCGTGGCGGCGGAAGGCGCGCAGGTTGGCGCCGGTCGGGTCGGCGGGGGTGACGAGGACGCCCCGGACGCGCTGCTCGGCGAAGAGGGCGAGGTAGTCGGCCTCGCCGGCGGGGTCCTGGTCGCTGTTGCAGACCATCACGCCGAGGCCGGCCGCCCGCGCCGTGCGCTCGGCGCCCCGGGCGATGTCGACGAAGAAGGGGTTGCCCATGTCGAGCACGAGCAGGGCCATGATGCGGCTGCGGCCGGCCCGGAGCTGGCGGGCGGACTCGCTGCGTACGTAGCCGAGGCGCGCGATGACGTCCTGGACGTGCCGGCGGGTGGCGGGCGAGACCCGGTCGGGCTGGTTGATCACGTTGGAGACGGTGCCGACGGAGACGCCCGCCTCGCGTGCCACATCCTTGATGCCGACCGTCCGCGCGGTGCCCGTCATCCGTCCCACCTGGTCCGTCCTGCCCGTCGCGCCCCGCCGTCCGTACGGGGCCCCGCCCCGCGCATCCTATGCGGCCGTACGGACGGGGGGCGTACGGCCGGACGGCGCCGCCGGCGGCGTCAGTCGAGGTGGAAGACCTCGGTGAGCGGGCGCATGGCGGCGTCGGGCGCCCGGCCGTCGATCTCCTCGAAGAAGCCCGCCATCTCGGCCTGCCAGCGGGCGTTCACGCCGGTCGCCGCCATGGCGGCGCGGGCCCGTTCGAAGTCGGGGGTCTCCAGGTAGCCGACGAGCAGGCCGTCCTCGCGCAGGAAGAGCGAGTAGTTGTGCCAGCCGGCGGCGGAGAGCGCGTCGAGCATGGCGGGCCACACGTGGCGGTGGCGCTCCCGGTACTCCTCGGCGCGGTCGGCCCGCACCTTCAGCAGGAAGCACACCCGCCGCCTCCCGCTCGCCGCCGCCTCCCGCGCCGCGGGCCCGCCCGACGGGGCGGGGTCCGGCGCTTGCCGCGTCCGCATCGGACCTCCCTTACTGAAATGTTTCATCACCGCGTAACGGGACGCTAGGGCGGGCCTGTTGGCGCGGTCAAGAGCCTTGACGCCGTTCACTGCGCGCCGCTAGCTTCCCGGTGCTGACTGAATCGATTCATTCGACCGAGCCGCCCGAGGTGGACATGACCGACATCGCCGCGGTGAAGGCCGCGCTCGCCGCCCAGCGGATCGAGACGCCGTCCTGGGGCTACGGGAACTCCGGCACCCGGTTCAAGGTCTTCGCCCAGCCGGGGGTGCCGAGGAACCCGTACGAGAAGCTGGACGACGCCGCCGCGGTCCACGCCTTCACCGGCGTCACGCCCCGGGTCTCCCTGCACATTCCGTGGGACCGCGTCGACGACTACGCCGCCCTCGCCGCGTACGCGAAGGAGCGCGGCCTGGAACCGGGCGCGATCAACGCCAACACCTTCCAGGACGACGCCTACCGCCTCGGCAGCGTCTGCCACGCCGACCCCGCCGTACGGCGCAGGGCCGTGGACCACCTCCTGGACTGCGTCGACATCATGGACGCGACCGGATCGGCCGACCTGAAGCTGTGGTTCGCCGACGGCACCAACTACCCGGGCCAGGACGACGTCGCGGCCCGGCAGGAGCGGCTCGCGGAGTGCCTCGCCGAGGTGTACGCGCGGCTCGGCGAAGGACAGCGGCTGCTCCTGGAGTACAAGTTCTTCGAGCCGGCCTTCTACACCACCGACGTGCCGGACTGGGGCACCGCCTACGCCCACTGCCTCGCGCTCGGCCCGCGGGCGCGGGTGGTCGTGGACACCGGACACCACGCGCCCGGCACCAACATCGAGTTCATCGTCGCCGTGCTGCTGCGGGCCGGGAAGCTCGGCGGCTTCGACTTCAACTCCCGCTTCTACGCCGACGACGACCTGATGGCCGGCGCCGCCGACCCCTTCCAGCTGTTCCGGATCATGTACGAGGTCGTGCGGGGCGGAGGTCTGGACGCCGCCGCCGGGGTCGCGTTCATGCTCGACCAGTGCCACAACGTGGAGGCGAAGGTCCCGGCGGTGATCCGCTCGGTGATGAACGTCCAGGAGGCCACCGCCAAGGCCCTGCTCGTCGACCGGGAGGCGCTCGCCGGCGCCCAGCGGTCCGGGGACGTGCTCGCCGCCCACGCCGTCCTCATGGACGCCTTCGCCACCGACGTCCGGCCCCTGCTGCGCGAGGTGCGCGAGGAGCGGGGGCTCGACCCGGACCCGGTCGCCGCCTACCTGCGCTCCGGGCGGCAGGAGCGGATGGCCGCCGCGCGCGCCGGCGGCGAGCAGGCCGGATGGGGCGCCTGAACACGCGCCGCCTCCCGCTCCCCCTCCCCCGCCTCCCTCCGAAGGACGGACGAACGCCCATGACCTCCGCCACTCCCTCCGAAGTCGCCGCGCTCCTCGCCCGCGCCCACCGGCTCGGCGCCGACCCCCGCACCACCAACTACGCGGGCGGCAACGCCTCCGCCAAGGGCACC
>NZ_JAPSIW010000655.1 GCF_031178505.1 Streptomyces sp.
GACTGGAGGGCACGCTGTTCCGGCCGGTGGTGGCCGCCGGGTTCCTGCCGCGTACGGCGCTCCTGGCGCACGACTGGATCGCCAAGCTGGGGGCGGTGGCCGCCGGGCTCGGGGTCACCCTGGTGCCGGCGCTCGCGGCGGCGGCGGTGCGGCCGGACGTGGCGCTGGTGGCGGTCGATCCCGGGGACGTGCCCTACCGGGCGGTGCACGTGGCCGCGCCCGCGACGCCGACCGTGGCGGCGGGCACCTTCCTCGGGCTGTTGCGGGCGACGGCGGCGGAGCTGTCCGCCTCCTGGCCCGCCCACCCGGACAGCTAAGCCCTCAATCCCACCCTTGCCCCTTACCCCCGGGCGGGGGATGATGGCCCTCATGATCGTCGCTGCCACCCAGTTCGCCCCGGTCGCCGGGGACGTCCACGCCAACGTCCGTACGATCGCGGGGCTCCTCCGGGAGGCCGGGGCGGCGGGGGCGCGGATCGCCGTCTTCGCCGAGCTCTGCCTGACCGGCTACGAGCCGAGCCTGATCCGGGACGTCCCGCACCTGGTCCTCACCGAGGACGACCCCCGGCTCGGCCCCGTACGGGAGGCGTGCCGCGCGGCCGGCATCGCGGCCGTGGTCAACGGGCCCGTGGTCGCCACGGGCGCACGCCCCGGCATCACCACGCTGGTGGTCGGCCCGGACGGCTCGCTCCTCACCCGCTACGACAAGCAGCACCTGTACGGGATCGAGGCGGAGGTCTTCGCGCCGGGCACCGGGGACGGGCGGTTCGTTCTCGACGGGGTCCGCTTCGCCCTGGCCACCTGCTACGACAACCGCTTCCCGGCCCTCGCGCGACGCGCGGCGGCCGACGACTGCGCGGTGTACCTGGCCAGTTCGGTGCTGGCGGCGGACAACGACTCCTTCGAGACGGTGTATCCGGTACGGGCGAGGGAGTTCGGCCTCCCGGTGGTGCTCGGCAACGTCCTGGGGCCCAACGAGGACGGCACGGGCGGCGGACGGGCGGGCGCCTGGGGGCCGGACGGCGAGCGGATCGCGGACGCGGGCCCGGACAAGCCGGGGTTCGCACTCGCCGCGGTGGGCTGAGGCGCGGGGCGGACCGGGTACCGCGGTCGGCGGGTCCGCGTTCGGCCGGGCGGCGGGGGCCGCCCGGCCTCGGTGTCGGGGGTCAGTCGTAGGAGAGGTCCCCGGCGGAGTAACGGCAGGTGGTGCCGTCGGGGCCGGTGCCGATCTCCTTGGGCTCCTTGCCGGTGTTGTTGCCGGTGAAGCGGACGCACGGCTTGATCTTCTTCTTGGTGTCGCCGTGGATCCGGACGTTCCGCAGGGTCGCGGTGTCACCGTAGTTGGCGTTCACGCCGACGATCGACGTACCGGGAGCGGTGATGTCGACGTCGTTGACGAGGATCGTGCGGGGGTACTGCTTCTTGCAGTTGCCGCAGGAGCGGACCAGCTTGCCGAAGTCGGCGACCTGGAACTTGGTCACGACGAGCTTGCCGGCACCGTTGAACTGGAAGACCTTGTCGGAGGCGCCGCGCGCGCCACCGCCGTACACCGCGTACACGGCCGACTTCGACGTGCCCTTGAAGCTGGCGGCGTCCTCACCGACGTTCTCCCACCAGACGTTCTGGAGGGTGCAGCTGCCCAGGCAGTGGACGCCGTCGGCCGCCGGGGTGCCGATGATCACGTTCTTGAGGACGGCGCCGTCCGCGAGGACGAACAGCGGCTTCTGACTCTCGTCCTGCCCGTCCGAACCGAGCTCGCCGGTGCCGTGGAAGCGCTTGAGCTTGCCGTCGTAGGTCCCGGAGACCGGGATGGAGGCCGGGACCGGCTCGGTGCCCTTGGCGCGGGGCCAGGCGGCGGGCGCCGCCGCGGTACGCGCCGTCGCCGGGGCCGCGCCCGTACCGGAGTCGCCGTGCGTGGCGGCGCCGGCCGGGGCCAGCAGGCTGGTGGTGAGCACGGCCGCGCCGGTGATGCCGAGGGCGCTCAGGGCGCCGGCGATCGCCCGCCGGCGCCCCGTCTTCCGCTTGTGGGAGGTCATCGCGTTCTTACTTCCTCAGGTGGGGGATGTGGTGCACCCCCTGGTCGCCGCCGGAGGAGGAAAGGTTGCCGCCGTGCCGGTCGTTCTGCCGGGCGTGCGTGTCCCCGGGCTCGCCGGTGCGGCCCGCCTCGTCGGGGTCACCGGTCTCGCCGCGCAGGTCGCGGACCATGAGCGTGGCGCCGGCGACGGCTCCGGGCATGAGGAAGACGGCCACGAAGGGGACGAGGAAGGCGAGGGTCAGCGGCACGCCGAAGCCGAGGGTGGCGAGGCGGCGTCCGCGCAGCAGCGCGAGCCGTTCCTTCACCTCGACGCCCCGGCGCTGGAGCGCGACGGCGGTGAGCTCCTCGGCGAGGAAGAAGCCGGACACGCAGAAGCCGACGACGGGGACGACGGTCTGGCCGACGACGGGGATGAATCCGCAGGCGAACAGCAGCACACCGTAGAAGGCGACGCGCAGGACGATCCGCAGGCTGTCGCGCGCCGAGATCCACAGCTCGCGCCAGAGGGGCAGCCCGGACTCGGGCACCTCACCGCCCTGGCTGCGGTCGACCTCCTCGGAGAGCGACTCGTAGAAGGGCTGGCCGACCAGGAGGGTCACGGCGGTGAAGGTGACGACGGCGAGGAAGAGGCCGAAGACGAACACCAGGGCGGTGAGGGTGCCCCGGAAGAAGCCCTGCCAGGGGGAGCCCCAGTCGTCGGCGAACGGGGTCGCCCAGGCGGCGAGGTCGTCGGCTCCGTAGCCGAGTCCGACGAGCGCGCCCGCGTAGAGGACGAGCGTCACCAGCCCGGGCAGCAGCCCGAACCCGAACCACCGTCCGTGCCGGCCGACCCACTTCTGGCCCTGTACCAGGTACTTGAAACCCACCCCGAGATCACGCATGGGGGTCACCCTATCCGGGGGCCCGCCGTACGCCGGAACGGCGAAGGGCCGCACCCCGGTCGGTCGGGGTGCGGCCCTTCACCAGTCTGCCCGTCCGTGGCTCAGACGGCGAGCTCGACCGTGATGTTGCCCCGGGTCGCCTTGGAGTACGGGCAGACCTGGTGCGCCTTCTCGATCAGGCTCTTGGCGGTCTCGGCGTCCACGTTGGGGATGGTCGCCGAAATCTTCACGACGAGGCCGAAACCGTCGTCGTTCTTGCCGATGCCGACCTCGGCGGTGACCGTCGAGCCGGAGATGTCGGCGTTCTCGTTGCGGGCCACGACGCCGAGCGCGCCCTGGAAGCAGGCGCTGTAGCCGGCCGCGAACAGCTGCTCGGGGTTGGTGCCCTCACCGGAGCCGCCCATCTCCTTGGGCGGGTTGACCACGACGTCGAGCTTGCCGTCGTCGGTGGCGACCCGGCCGTCACGGCCGTTCTCGGCGGTGGCCACGGCGGTGTAGAGGACGTCGGAACGGCTGATGGCAGTGCTGGACATACGGATGTCTTCCTTCTTCGGTTCGCCGCGACTCGCGCCCACGATCGCGGCGGCTGAGGGAAGACTAGCGGGTCAGTGTGACGATCATCTTTCCGGTGTTGTCGCCGCGGAGCAGACCGAGGAAGGCCTCCACGCCGTTCTCCACGCCCTCGACGAGGGTCTCGCGGTACTTGAGCTCGCCGGAACGCAGCCAGCCGCCGACCTCCTGCACGAAGCGGTCCTGGAGGCCGTAGTGGTCGCCGACGAGGACGCCCTGGAGGCGCAGGCGCTTGCCGATGATCAGCGCCATGTTGCGCGGTCCGGGGACCGGCTCGGTGTCGTTGTACTGCGCGATCATGCCGCAGATGGCGGCCCGGCCGTGCACGTTGAGCGAGGAGATCGCGGCTTCGAGGTGCTCGCCTCCGACGTTGTCGAAGTAGACGTCGATGCCGTCCGGGGCGGCCTCGCGCAGCTGGTCCTTGACCGGGCCGTCCTTGTAGTTGAAGGCGGCGTCGAAGCCCAGCTCCTCCACGAGGAACTTGACCTTCTCGTCGGAGCCGGCCGAGCCGATCACCCGGGAGGCGC
>NZ_JAPSIW010000656.1 GCF_031178505.1 Streptomyces sp.
GCGCGCGCCTCGATGCCCCGCTCGATCAGATGGCTGTCCGCCCAGGGAAGGGGCAGTTCGGGCACGTACACGATCGTGTCGACCCCCGCCCCTCCGAGGACCAGGACGTCGTACGTCGCGTTCATCGGCGTTCCCTCCCACCGGCGGAGCCGGCCTGCGCCGGGCCCACCGCTCGGCCACACCGCCCCGGGCCGGCGCGGCGGCGCCGAGTCAAGCAGCCCCGCGCCCGGCCCGCAAGAACTTGCGGGATCTTTCGCAAAAAGTGACTGGCCGCGACCGCGGCGGAGGGGGCGCCCACCGCGTGGCGGACGCCCCCCCCGCACCCGGTCAGCGCAGGTCGAACCGGTCCAGGTTCATCACCTTGTTCCACGCGGCCACGAAGTCACGGGCGAGCCGCTCGCCTCCGTCGGCCGACGCGTACACCTCCGCGAGGGCCCGGAGCTGCGAGTGGGAACCGAAGACGAGGTCGACGGGGGTGGCCGTCCACCGACGCTCACCGGAGGCGCGGTCGCGGCCCTCGAAGACGTTCTCCTCCTTCTCCGAGGTCCTCCACTCGGTCGCCATGTCCAGGAGGTTGACGAAGAAGTCGTTCGTCAGGGTCCCGGGCCGGTCGGTGAACACCCCGTGCGAGGACCCCCGGAACCCGGTGTCCAGCACGCGCATGCCGCCGATCAGCGCCGTCATCTCCGGGGCGGTCAGGGTGAGCAGGTTGGCCCGGTCCAGGAGGAGCGTCTCGGGGGAGAGCTTCTCCCCGTCCTTCACGTAGTTGCGGAAACCGTCCGCCCGCGGCTCCAGGACCGCGAACGTCTCGGTGTCGGTCTGCTCCTGGGTGGCGTCGGTACGGCCCGGTGCGAACGGCACGGTGAGCTCGTGCCCGGCGGCGCGCGCCGCCTCCTCCACCGCGGCGCAGCCGCCCAGGACGACGAGGTCGGCCAGGGAGATCTTCTTCCCGTCCGTCCGCGCGGCGTTGAACTCCTCCTGGATGCCCTCCAGCGCCCGGAGGGTCTCCTTCACCTCGGACGAGTCGTTGACCTCCCAGTCCTTCTGGGGCGCGAGCCGGATCCGCGCACCGTTGGCACCGCCGCGCTTGTCCGTGCCGCGGAAGCTCGCCGCCGAGGCCCACGCGGTGGCGACCAGCTGGGACACCGTCAGGCCGGAGGCGAGAACGGTCCGCTTGAGGTCGGCGATCTCCGCCTCCCCGACGAGCTCGTGGTCGACCGGCGGCACGGGGTCCTGCCAGAGCTGCGGCTCGGGCACCCACGGGCCGAGGTACCGCGAGACCGGACCCATGTCACGGTGCAGCAGCTTGTACCAGGCCTTGGCGAAGGCCTCCGCGAACTGGTCCGGGTTCTCGTGGAAGCGTCGCGTGATCGGCCCGTAGACGGGGTCCACCTTCAGCGCGAGGTCCGTCGTCAGCATCATCGGCGCGTGCCGCTTCGACGGGTCGTGCGCGTCGGGGACGGTGTCCCGCGCGGCGGGGTCCGTGGGCTTCCACTGATGCGCCCCGGCGGGACTGGTCGTCAGCTCCCACTCGTACCGGAACAGGTTGTCCAGGTAACCGTTGTCCCACGTGGTCGGCGCCGTGGTCCAGGCGCCCTCAAGGCCGCTGGTGAGCGCGTCGGCGCCCTTGCCGGTGCCGTACGTGTTCCGCCAGCCGAGGCCCTGCTGCTCCATGGGGCAGCCCTCCGGCTCGGGGCCGATGTACTGCGGGTCGACGGCGCCGTGGCACTTGCCGAAGGTGTGCCCGCCGGCGATGAGGGCGACGGTCTCCTCGTCGTTCATCGCCATCCGTCCGAAGGTCTCCCGGATGTCCCGGGCGGCGGCCAGCGGATCGGGATTTCCGTTCGGGCCCTCGGGATTGACGTAGATGAGGCCCATCTGCACGGAGCCGAAAGGACCGGTGAGTTCCCGGTCGCCGCTGTACCGCTCGTCACCGAGCCAGGTGTCCTCCGGTCCCCAGAAGATCTCCTCCGGCTCCCAGGTGTCCTCCCGGCCGAAGGCGAAACCGAAGGTCTTGAACCCCATGGACTCCATGGCGCAGTTGCCCGCGAAGACGAGGAGGTCCGCCCAGGAGATCTTCTGGCCGTACTTCTGCTTGACCGGCCACAGCAGCCGGCGCGCCTTGTCGAGACTCGCGTTGTCCGGCCAGCTGTTCAGCGGGGCGAAACGCTGGGCGCCGGCCCCGCCGCCGCCCCGGCCGTCGGCGATGCGGTACGTCCCCGCGGAGTGCCAGCTCATGCGGATGAACAGGGGCCCGTAGTGACCGTAGTCGGCGGGCCACCAGTCCTGGGACGCCGTCATCACCTCGAAGACGTCCCGCTTCAGGGCCTCGACGTCGAGCGAGGCGAATTCCTTCGCGTAGTCGAAATCCGCGCCGAGCGGATCGGACAGCGGGGAGTGTTGGTGGAGCACCTGGAGGTCCAGCTGATTCGGCCACCAGTCCTGATTCGTCCGGGGACGAGTCGTCGTGGGGGTCGGAGAGGGGATCGCCGGGTTCTCGCTTTCGCTGGCGGACACGTTCGGCCTTCTTCCTGTCTCGGGTTTTCCTTCGGCTTGCAACTTGTCGACGACGGCGTCTGTCCGGCTGTTCACGAGCGCGGTGAACCGCGCCAGGCGTCCGTATGGTCGCGCACCTCGGACCGCACCGCACGGGAACACGCAGAGCGCCGCGCGGAACCGACGGACGAATGCACCGGCCGACGCTCGCGTCCCCGGTGCGTTTTCCCGGCCCGCGTTCCCGGATCCGGCGCGCGCATTCCCGGCCGGACCGGGCCGGCCCCGCCCGGCCCGGTCCGTTCCCGGTCACACCGGAGCGGGCGGGCTCGTCGCGCGGCCGGGAGCGGGCCGACGTAAGGTCCGAATATGCGTGACCTGCCCTCCCGCCGAGACCGGGACCGGCCGCAGGGCGCCGGCCCGGCGCGGGGCGGCCGGTGCGGCGCCGCGCGCGCCGGGGCAGGGGAGTGAGCGGCATGGGCGCCCCGGACGGCGAAGCCGCGCGGCCCGCGCCAGGGACCGCCGCCGACGGCGCCCGCACGGACGTGTTCGAGGACGGGCGGATGGACGCCGTCCTCGCCGACGTCATGCGGGACACCGGCGCCTCGATCGGCCTCCTGTACCTGCTGGTGCCGCAGGAGCGCTCCCTGCGCCTCGCCCTGATCTCCGGCGTCTCTCCCGAGATCGCCGCCCCGTGGGTGCGGGTCCCGGCCGACGCTCCCGTCCCCGTCGCGGACGCCGTCCGGGACCGGCGGTTCGTCTGGCTCGGCAGCCGCCAGGAGATCGCCCACCGCTACCCCCGCGTGGGCATCGTCCTGCCGTACGAGTTCATGCTCGCCGCCGCCCCCGTCGCCGAGGGCGGGACGGGCCCGGTCCACGGCGGCATCGTGCTGCTCTGGCCCGTCTGGCACCCGCCCCGGCTCGACGACCGGGAACGCGCGATGCTCGACGAATGCTGCCGCCGTGCCGCGCGCCTGCTCGCCCCCGTGGCCGGGCAGCCCCCGCCGTCCCTCCCCGCCGAGCCCCGCGCGGTGTACGCGGCGCGCCCCTCCGAGACGGACCCCGCCCTCGGGGCCGCCGCCGTCGAGTTCGCCGAACGGCTGCCCGTGGGCTGCTGCGCCCTCGACCTCGACGGGAGGGTCACCTTCCTCAACAGCGCGGGCGCCCGGCTGGTCAACGCGGGCGCCGCCTTCCTCCTCGGCCGTCGGCCGTGGGAGGTGCTGCTGTGGCTGGACGATCCGGCCTTCGAGGACTCCTACCGGGAGGCGGTGATCACCCGCCGCCCGACGTCGGTGACCGTCGTCCGCCGCCCGTCCACACGCCTCCGCTTCGACCTCCACCCCGACGCCACCGGGGTCAGCGTCCACATCACCGAGGTCGCCGGCCCGTCACCCGGGGGGCCGTACGCCACCCCCGGCGCGGACGAGCCGGCCACGGGCCCCCCGCACGAGGAGACCCCGGGCGCCGCCGTGAGCCCCGGTGCGGCAGCGGCGGCGGTGGCCGGGGCGGCGACGGC
>NZ_JAPSIW010000657.1 GCF_031178505.1 Streptomyces sp.
GAACCGGTCCGCGGTCGCCCATCGTATCGAACTGGTGTCCGAGAAGCCGGCGGTGTGGGGGCTGCGCCTCGGCCTCACCGACGTGCACGGCATCAGCGAGGCCGAGAGCGCCCGCATCGAGGCCGGACGGCCCTACGCCTCCCTGCTCGACTTCTGGGAGCGGGCCCGGCCCCGCAAACCCGTGGCCGAACGCCTCGCCCAGGTCGGCGCGCTCGACGACTTCGGCGCCAACCGCCGCGACCTCCTCCTCCACCTCACCGAACTCCACCGGGGCGGGTCGGGGGCCGCCGCCCACGGCGGTCAGCTCCCGCTCGCCCGGGGCAGGAGGACCGCCCCCGTCGGCCTGCCCGACCTCGACGACAGCGAACGCCTCAGCGCCGAACTCGGCATCCTCGGCATGGACGCCTCCCGCCACCTCATGGGCGACCACGACGCCTTCCTCCGTGAACTCGGCGTCGTCTCCGCCCGGCGGCTGCGCTCCGCCGCCCATGGACAGACCGTGCTCGTCGCCGGCGCCAAGGCCGCCACCCAGACCCCGCCGATCCGCTCCGGCCGCCGGGTCATCTTCACCACCCTCGACGACGGCACCGGCCTGGTCGACCTCGCCTTCTTCGACGACTCCCACGAGCGCTGCGCCCACACCGTCTTCCACTCCTGGCTCCTCCTGGTCCGGGGCGTGGTGCAGCGGCGCGGCCCGCGCAGCCTCAGCGTCGTCGGCTCCGCCGCCTGGAACCTCGCCGAACTGGCCGAACTCCGGGCGTCCGGCGGCCTGGACGCGGTGGGGGAGCGGCTCGCGGAGCCCGTCGCCGCCCCCACCGGGGAGAGCGACGGCGGGCGCCGCATCACGATGCCCACCGGTTACGAGATGAACCCCTGGGCCGACCTCAGGCCGGCCGGCGACGGGGTGCCGAGCGGAAGGAAACTGTGGCACAGCAGTCCGGGGAGCGCGGGATGATCCTCTGTGTACGTTTCGGGCCGGGGTCCGGTGCCGGGTACGGCTCCGGGACCGGGCGCGGCCAGGGGTACGGCTCCGGGGCCGGCGAGGGCGCCGGGGTGCTGCTGCCCCGGCTGGTCGATCTGGTCCGGGAGTTCACCCCGGTCGTGGAGGCCGTCCCGCCGGGCGAGGTGCTCGCCGACGTGCGCGGCGCCCTGCGCTACTTCGGCCGGACCCCCCTCGAACTGGCCGCGCTCATCCGGGTCAGGGCCCTCGCCCTGTACGGGGTGGACTGCGTCATCGGTGCCGGGCCGAACCCGATGCTGGCGCGCGCGGCGGCCCGCGAGGCGCGGCCCGGCGTCACCCGGGTCGTCGACGACCCGGCCGCCTTCCTGCGCGACCGCCCCGTCGCCGGTCTCGACGGAGTCGGCCGCGCCACCGCCCGCACCCTCTGCGCCTACGGACTCGACTCCGTCGGCCGGGTCGCCGACGCCCCGCTCGCCGTGCTCCAGCGGCTCGTCGGCGCCAAGGCCGGACGCGACCTGTGGGAACGCGCCCGGGGCATCGACCGCACCCCCGTCGTCCCCGGCGCGCTGTCCCGCTCGGCCGCCGCCGAACGCTCCTTCCCGCACGACGAACTCGACCGGACCGAACACCGCAGGGCCCTGCTCTCGCTCGCCACCGAACTCGGCGCCCGGCTGCGGACCGAGGGCCAGGTGTGCCGGGCGCTCGCGGTCACCGTGCGGTACGCCGACCGCACCACCACGACCCGGAGCCGCACCCTGCCCGAACCCACCGCCCACACCGCCGCGCTCACCGCCCTCGCGTACGCGATCCACGACTCCTTCGGGCTCCAGCGGGCCCGGGTGCGGGGAATCGCGCTGCGCGCCGAGGACCTGGGACCCGCCGAGGGCGCCGCCCGTCAGCTGTCCTTCGACCCGGCCGACGAGAAGGCCCGGCGGATCGAGGCGGTGGCCGACCGGGCGCGGGCGAAGTTCGGCCCCCGGGCGGTCCTGCCCGGAGCGCTCGCGGCCTGAAAGAGCCGCTGGTGAGCGGCTGGTGACGCCCCGTCATATTGTTACCGGCGCGTGTCTTCCCAGCCGCTCCTACCCGTGCGTAACTTGGCTGGAGAGCATCCCCCACTTGTGGTCCGGACCGCAGGGCACAGCACCCCCCTTCCCCTTGAGCCGCAAGGAGATCGCCCGATGCTGCCCTGGAAACGCGTCCTCAGAGCGCTGACCGTCCTGCTCCTGACCGCCGCCGCCGTCCTCGCCCCCACCACCGCGGCCCAGGCCGGTACCGCGTCCAGCCGTGGCTGGAACGACTGGTCCTGCAAGCCCTCCGCCGCCCACCCCCGGCCCGTGGTCCTCGTCCACGGCACCTTCGGGAACTCCGTCGACAACTGGCTCGGACTCGCGCCCTACCTGGTCGACCGGGGGTACTGCGTCTTCTCCCTCGACTACGGACAGCTGCCCCACGTGCCCTTCTTCCACGGGCTCGGCCCCATCGAGAAGTCGGCCGGCCAGCTCGACGCCTACGTCGACCGGGTCCTCGCCGCCACCGGCGCCCCCGAGGCCGACCTCGTGGGCCACTCCCAGGGCGGCATGATGCCCCGCTGGTACCTCAAGTTCCTCGGCGGCGCCGACAAGGTGAACGCGCTCGTCGGCATCGCCCCCGACAACCACGGCACCACCCTCCTCGGCCTCACCGCGCTCCTGCCGCACTTCCCCGGCGCCGAGGACCTGATCGGCGAGGCCACCCCCGCCCTGGCCGACCAGATCGCCGGCTCGCCGTTCCTCACCCGGCTCAACGAGGGCGGCGACACCGTCCCCGGCGTCCGCTACCACGTCATCGCGACCCGCTACGACCAGGTCGTCACGCCGTACCGCTCCCAGTTCCTCTCCGGGCCCGGGGTCACCAACGTCCTCATCCAGGACAAGTGCGCGCTCGACCTCTCCGAGCACGTGGCCGTCGGGACGGTGGACCGGGTCACCTTCCACGAGGTGGCCAACGCCCTCGACCCGGCCCGCGCGACCCCGACCACCTGCCTGTCCGTGATCGGATAGCCGGTCCGGGCCCCCGGCCGGCAGGGCTCAGCGGCGCGCGCCCGACCGGCGCCGGACCGTGCCGAACAGCACCGCGGCCCCCAGGGCCAGGGCGGCGGCGCCTCCCACCGCGAGGTACGGGGCGGAGGCGTCGCCCCCCGTCTCCGCCAGCTCCGCACCGTTCGCCGGCACGGGCGCCGACGCGGCGTGCGGTACCGCCTCCCGGGAGGCCGGTGCCGTCGCCGGAGCGGCCGGGGAGGTCTCCCGCGCCCGGTCCGCGGCCGGGGCGGTCGCCGGGGCGCCGGGCGCCGCCGCCGTGGCTCCCGCGCCCGTCGCCGCGTCCTCGTCCCCGTGCCCGCCGTGCTCGACCGACGACTCGTCCCGTCCCTCCGCGATCTGCTCCTCGCTCGGCGCGGAGGCCGTCGGCGCGGGGTCCGCCGGAGCCGTACCGCCGCCGCTGCCGCCGTCCTGCCCGAAGACGACGTCGGAGCAGGTGTAGAACGCCTCGGGGGAGTCCGACCGCTGCCAGACCGAGTAGACGAGGTGCCGCCCCGACTTCTTCGGCAGCGTCCCCTCGAAGACGTACTCGCCGTTCTCCATCCGGGGGTCGGTCACCGTCACGAACGGCTCCGCCTCCAGGTCCGACCAGGCCAGTGGCTTCGACGGGTCGTAGCCGTCCTTCGTCACGTACAGCGCGAACGAACCCCGGTGCGGGGCCGTCCCCTTGTAACGGAAGGTGTGCGTGCCGGGGGTGAGGCGGCTCGCCGGCCAGTCCGCGCGCGCCAGGTCGAGGCCCCGGTACCTGTCGTTGCCCGCGCTGCACAGCTCGCCGTCCGGGATCAGCCGCCGGTGCTGTCCGGCCGCGTTCGCGACGTTCACCGCGTTCCAGTCGTAGAAGGCCTGTGCGCCGCTCGCCGCCACGGCCGCCCGGCACGCCGCCGAGTCCGGGGACTCGGGCCCCTCCGCGTAACAGGCCGAGACCCGGCTCACCGGGTCCGTCATCGACCCGTGCGCGGCGGCCGG
>NZ_JAPSIW010000658.1:0-1100 GCF_031178505.1 Streptomyces sp.
CCCGAGGGCACCCCCTGGCTCCACGGCGGGGAACCCGTCGAACGCGTCGTCAGCGGCTGGGCCACCGCCCTCGCGGTCGCCGCCACCTGGCCCGTCCTCGCGCTCTGGTGGGACGGCGAGCGCGCCGGGTTCGTCCTCGCCGCGGGGTTCCGGCGCACCGTCGGCTACACGTGGCTCGCGGACGGCACGCCCGCCGGCGAGGACGAGGCCATGCGGACCTTCGCGGACCGCCTCGGCCTCGACCCCGTCCTGGACGTGCAGGACCTCGAACCGCTCACCGCCCCCGACCCGGACGCCCACGGCCCGGCCCGGCTCGTCGGCCTCGTCGCCGTCCTCGCCCGCACCGGGCTCGCCCTGCCCCCCGGGGTCGGCCCCGGTGAGGACACGGACCGGCTGCGCTCCGCCGCCCTCGCCCAGGGCGCCGAACAACTGGAGGGCGGCGGCCTGCGCGACGCCGTACGCGCCGAACTGGACATCGTGGAGGACGGCCCCCTCGGCCCCTACCTGCGGGGCCCCCGGGCGCGTGCCCTCGCCGCCGCGCAGCTCGCGGCGGGCGTACCGCTGCTGCTGTGGGCCCTGCGCCGCCGCAGCGGCGCCTGGGCGACGGCCGGGACCGTCCTCGTCGCCCACGGCGCCCTGGGCCTCGCCTACGACCGTCTGCGCGCCGACTGACCGGCGCCCCGCGCGCGGAGCCCCGTACCGGCTCCGTACCACCCGAACGAGCCCACGCACGCGTGGAGCCCGCACCGAAGCTGCCGCACCGACGCCCCGTCGTACCGGGCCCCGCCGCCCGGCGAAGGCCCCCCAGGGGCCTCTACTCGTCCTCGTCCTCGTCGTCGAGACGGGCCAGCCAGGTCGCGAGGCGCTCGACCGGCACCTCGAAGTCGGGGTTGAGGTCGACGAAGGTCCGCAGCTGCTCGGCGAGCCACTCGAAGGTGACCTCCTCCTCGCCGCGCCGCTTCTCCAGTTCCTCGATGCCACGGTCGGTGAAGTACATACGCCCAGGATAGGCCGTACCCCCGGCGCGCCCTGTGCCCCCCGGAGGCCGGCCGGGAACGCCGGAGGTCCGGCACCCCCGAGAGGGGTGCCGGTGGCCAGGG
>NZ_JAPSIW010000658.1:1110-3998 GCF_031178505.1 Streptomyces sp.
GTGCCGGACCTCCGTACTCCGTACGCGGTAGCGGGTCAGGCGTCGAAGACCTCGTTGACCAGCTGCTGCTGCTCCGCCTGGTGGCGCTTGGCCGAGCCGACCGCCGGGGAGGAGGAGTGCGGGCGCGAGATCCGGCGCAGGCGCTCGCCCGCCGGGATGTCCGCGCCGACCGCCAGGTCGAGGTGGTCGATCAGGTTGAGCGCGATGAACGGCCACGCACCCTGGTTCGCCGGCTCCTCCTGGGCCCACAGGTACTTCTCGGCGTTCGGGTACTTGGAGATCTCGGCCTGCAGCTCGGCACCCGGCAGCGGGTACAGGCGCTCCACGCGGATGATCGCCGTGTCCGTGACACCGCGCTTCTTCCGCTCGGCGTCCAGGTCGTAGTAGACCTTGCCCGCGCAGAAGACGACCTTGCGGACGTCGGCCGCGTTGACCGACTCGTCCCCGATGACCGGGCGGAAGCCGCCGGTGGTGAACTCCTCCACCTTGGACGCCGCGGCCTTCAGACGCAGCATCGACTTCGGGGTGAAGACGATGAGCGGCTTGTGGTGCGGGTTGTGCACCTGCCAGCGCAGGAGGTGGAAGTAGTTCGACGGCAGCGTCGGCATGGCGACCGTCATGTTGTCCTGGGCGCACAGCTGGAGGAAGCGCTCCGGGCGGGCGGACGAGTGGTCCGGGCCCTGGCCCTCGTAACCGTGCGGCAGGAGCAGCGTGACGCCGGAGGTCTGGCCCCACTTCTGCTCGGCCGAGGAGATGAACTCGTCGACGACGGTCTGCGCGCCGTTGACGAAGTCACCGAACTGGGCCTCCCAGATGACCAGGGAGTCCGGGCGGGCCAGCGAGTAGCCGTACTCGAAGCCCATCGCCGCGTACTCGCTGAGCAGCGAGTCGTAGACGTTGTAGTGGGCCTGGTCCTCCGTCAGGTAGAGCAGCGGGGTGTAGTCCTCGCCGGTCTCCTGGTCCACCAGCACCGCGTGGCGCTGGCCGAAGGTGCCGCGGCGGGAGTCCTGGCCGGAGAGGCGGACGGGGGTGCCCTCCATCAGCAGGGAGCCGATGGCGAGGGTCTCGCCGAAGCCCCAGTCGATGGTGCCGTCGTCGATGGAGGCCGCGCGGCGCTGCAGCTGCGGCAGCAGGCGCGAGTGGACCGTGATCCGCTCCGGGACGTTGACCTGAGACTCGGCGATCCGCTTCACGACCTCCTGGGAGACCGCGGTGGTGACGGCGACCGGGAACTCGGCCCGGGCGTCCGGCACGTGCGTGGGCGCCGGGGCGGCGGTGGCCTCACGGACCTCCGCGAACACCTTCTCCAGCTGGCCCTGGAAGTCCTGGAGCGACTGCTCCGCCTCCTCCAGGGTGATGTCCCCGCGACCGATGAGCGACTCGGTGTACAGCTTGCGCACCGAACGCTTCTTGTCGATCAGGTTGTACATCTGCGGGTTGGTGAACGAGGGGTTGTCACCCTCGTTGTGACCGCGGCGGCGGTAGCAGATGAGGTCGATCACGACGTCCTTGTTGAACGTCTGGCGGAACTCGAAGGCGAGCCGCGCGACGCGGACCACGGCCTCCGGGTCGTCGCCGTTCACGTGGAAGATCGGCGCCTCGATCATGCGGGCCACGTCGGTCGCGTACATCGAGGAACGCGAGGACTCCGGGGCGGCGGTGAAGCCGACCTGGTTGTTGATGACGATGTGGACCGTGCCGCCCGTGCGGTAGCCGCGCAGCTGCGACATGTTCAGGGTCTCGGCCACGACGCCCTGGCCCGCGAAGGCCGCGTCACCGTGCAGGGCGACCGGCAGGACCGTGAAGTCCGTGCCGCCCTTGTTGATGATGTCCTGCTTGGCGCGGACGACGCCCTCCAGGACCGGGTCGACCGCCTCCAGGTGGGAGGGGTTGGCGACCAGGGAGACCTTGATCTGCTCGCCGTCGAGGCCCGTGAAGGTGCCCTCGGCGCCCAGGTGGTACTTCACGTCGCCGGAGCCGTGCATCGACTTCGGGTCGAGGTTGCCCTCGAACTCGCGGAAGATCTGCGCGTAGGACTTGCCGACGATGTTGGCGAGGACGTTCAGCCGGCCGCGGTGGGCCATGCCGATGACGACCTCGTCCAGGCGCGACTCGGCGGCCGAGTCGATGACCGCGTCGAGCAGCGGGATGACGGACTCGCCGCCCTCCAGGGAGAACCGCTTCTGGCCGACGTACTTCGTCTGCAGGAAGGTCTCGAAGGCCTCGGCGGCGTTGAGCCGGCGCAGGATGCGGAGCTGCTCCTCGCGCTCCACACGGGCGTGCGGGCGCTCGACGCGGTCCTGGATCCACTTGCGCTGCTTCGGGTCCTGGATGTGCATGAACTCGATGCCGGTGGTGCGGCAGTACGAGTCGCGGAGCACGCCGAGGATGTCGCGGAGCTTCATCATCGACTTGCCGGCGAACCCGCCGACCGCGAACTCCCGCTCCAGGTCCCACAGAGTGAGGCCGTGCTCGGTGATGTCCAGGTCGGGGTGCTTGCGCTGCTTGTACTCCAGCGGGTCGGTGTCGGCCATGACGTGGCCGCGGACCCGGTAGGAGTGGATGAGCTCGAAGACGCGGGCGGCCTTCGTGACGTCGTCGTCGTGCGAGGCGTCGATGTCCTTGAGCCAGCGGACCGGCTCGTAGGGGATGCGCAGCGCCTTGAAGATGTCGTCGTAGAAACCGTCCTCGCCGAGGAGGAGGTTGGAGACGATCCGCAGGAACTCGCCGGAGGCCGCGCCCTGGATGACCCGGTGGTCGTAGGTCGAGGTCAGGGTCATGACCTTGGAGATGCCCAGCTTGTTCAGGGTGTCCTGGGAGGTGCCCTGGAACTCGGCCGGGTAGTCCATGGAACCGACGCCCATGATGACCGACTGACCGGGCATCAG
>NZ_JAPSIW010000659.1 GCF_031178505.1 Streptomyces sp.
CCCCGTACCGCCTCCGTGCGAGCCGCTCAGTGCCCCACCCGCAGCACGATCTTGCCGGTGTGCGCGCCCGACTCCATCAGCCGGTGGGCGTCGGCGATCCGATCCAGGCCGTCGAAGGTCTCGGCGATCACCGGCGCGAGGGAGCCGTCGCGCAGCCCCGAACCGATGAACCCGGAGGCCCGGCGGCGCCCCTCGGGGGTCCGGGCCGGCGCTCCGTTGGCGTACGTGTGCGTGGTCTGCGGCCAGTTCCGCGACAGCGTCACCGGCCGCGGGTCCTGCCAGCCGTACAGCACGGCGGTGCCGCCGGGTCGCAACGCGTCCCCCAGCGCCGCGAACCCCGGGCCCCCGATCGCGTCGAAGACCAGGTCGGCGCCCGCCCCGCCGGTGATCCCGCGCACCGCCGCGGTCACGTCCTCGCTCTCCGTGACCACCACGTGCGCGGCCCCCAGGTCCAGCAGCGCCTTCCGCTTGGCCTCGCCCCGGGTGGTGGCGATCGGGACCGCCCCGACCCGCAGCGCGGTCTGCACCGCCGCCGTCCCCACCCCGCTGGAGGCGCCCGTGATCACCACGTGCTGCCCGGGCAGCAGACCGCCGGTCTCCACCATCCCGCCGTACGCCGTGAAGTACGTCAGCCAGACCGCCGCCGCCGTCACCGCGTCCACCCCTTCGGGGCGGGCCACCAGGTACTCCTCCGGCAGCACCACCCGCTCCGCGTGCACCCCGTGGACCCCGAAGTCGAAATTGGCGGCCGCCATCACCGGATCGCCCGGGGCGTACGCGGTCACCCCCGCGCCGACCTCCTCGACCACCCCGGCCGCCTCGTACCCGAGCCGTGCCCCGGGCAGCGTCGGGGCGTAGTGGTAGGTGCCGGAGCGGAAGAGAACGTCGGCCCGGTTGAGGCCGACCGCGTCCACCCGGACGCGGACCTCCCCGGGGCCCGGCGCGGGCAGCGGCACCTCCTCCACGCCGAGCACCTCGGGGCCGCCGAGCTCGTGGAACCCATGTCGTCCTCCAGGGCACCGCCTGGCTGCTCCCGCCGGACGGCGCCCCGCCCGTCCGGCTCGGCCCCGGCGAGCACCGGCCACGGCCTGGCCGACCGGCCCGACACCCCGCTCGTGGACGCCGTGCCCGCGCCGGACGGCTCCTGGCCCACCCCGCCGGACCGCGGCCCCGTCGGCAGCGAGGAGACCCTGCTGCTCTGCGGCGCCTACCAGTTGGACCGGGACCGGGCCCATCCGCTGCTGACCGACCTCCCGGCGTTCGTGCACCTCCCCGCCCGGGTCGGCGCCCACCCCCGGCTGCGCGCCGCCGTCGACCTGCTCGGCGCGGAACTCGCCGAACCGCAGCCGGGCGCCGACGCGGTGGTCCCGGCCCTGCTCGACACGCTCCTGCTCCACCTGCTCCGCACCTGGTGGCTCACCGAACGCGCCGACCTCACCACCGGCTGGTCCGCCGCCCTCGCCGACCCCGCCGTCGCCGCGGCCCTGCGAGCCCTCCACGGAGACCCCGCCCGGTCCTGGACGGTGGAGGAACTCGGCGCCCTCACCGGCCTCTCCCGCGCCGCCTTCGCCCGCCGGTTCTCCGCCCTCGTGGGCCGGGCGCCGCTCGCGTACCTCACCTGGTGGCGGATGACCACGGCGGGCCGCCTGCTGCGCACCGGCGACCTCCCGCTCCGCTCCGTCGCCGGACGGTGCGGCTACTCCTCGGAGTTCGCCTTCGCCAAGGCCTTCAAGCGCCAGTACGGCCTGGCCCCCGGCCGCTACCGCAGGGGCACGGCACCCGCCGGGTCCGTCCCCGCCTCCTGACCTCCCGACCGGACCCGTGGCGAGGGTGGTCAACAGGCCTTGCGTGCCAGGGCCTCGAATTCCGGCCTCGGCATGGTGCCTCGCAGGGTCAGAACCTCTCCGGCCGGGACCGCCGCGAGTTGCCCGGCGTCGAACGTCACCGAGGCGTTGTAGGCGTAGGAGTCCTCGGGATCGGTGAACGCGAGCTCGTACGTGTAGCCCGGTCGCGGGCTTCTCGGACCACGGAGCTCCGCGCCCCAGCGCGCGGGCGGGGCGAACAGCGGAAAGTCCGCCGCCTCGTGCGTCCCGCGCGTCTCCCAGCCGATCCAGGGCTCCTCCCCCGGGGGCGTTTCCGGTGCGGTGCCCCGCCCCTCGTCCGACAGGTCCTCCTGCGGGACGCGGACAGCGGTGCCGAGCAGCCGGGGAGCACGCACCCGGCCGTCGTCGTCGCACGGTCGCAGCAGCGCCTGGGCGCTGCCCCGCTGGTCCACGTACACCGCCACCAGGGGACGCAACTCCGGCGAGCACCCCGCCGCCGACAGCGTGAGCGCCGCACTCAGCGCCGCGGCACGACACGCCCGTGCTGTCGCGCCCGTCCTCACTCTTCTCACTCCGTCCCTCCCTCGCACATCCGCCTCGCCGCCAGGGCCCCGCACCCGGGCCGGGCCCGACGGGGCGGAAGCGGGACCGGCCACGGGCATCGCCGTCCCCGCCGGCCCCTCCCCGCCCCCGAACGCCCTTGCCGCACGGCGATCGTCGCAGGCAGGGTGCTCCCTGTGGCGAGTGCCGTCACGCCATCAGGGGAGAGCTCGCATGGCCGACTGTTATCCGTACCGCATCGTGACCGCGGAAGGGGACCTGACGCTGGTCTGGCGGCCCGGAGAGGGCGATGCCCGCGACGAGTTCGCCGTCGACGGCCTCGGGGAACTCCTCGCGTTCCACGACCCCGCGGACGTACGGGAACACTGCGACCGCACCGGAGGGGTGCTCGTCCCGGAGGGGGAAGCCATCCTCGACCTGGAGGGCGTGCGGCGATGGGCCGAGCATCCCGGCCTCGGCCCGGTCCCGGCGGGACTGCTGCTGGACGCGTGGAACTTCTTCGACGACCTCTCCCACAGCCTGCGGGCCGGACCGCAGCTCCCCTCCCGGGGGCCGGTCCCCGACAGCGCCTACGAGAAGCTCTTCGGCGGTGACGCCCCCGAACCGGACGCCGGCGGGGGAGCCTGGACGGCCGAGGAGACCGCGGCCCTGCACGCGCTCGTCCGCGCGGGCCTGGACCTCTGGGAACGGGCCGCGCACCGGACCGCCGCCGGCTGACCCGATCCACGGCCCCGCCACGTCGGGCGCGTCCGCCTGCCGCGCGTGAGCGGTGCGCAGGCCGCGGCGAGGGGGCCGGGTCCGGGGCGCGGGGAGGGCCGCCACCTGGTGCTCCGCCTCACACTCGGCGCCGGAACGGAATGAACCGGGAGGCCGGCGGCGTTCCGTCGCCGTCAGGACCACCGCCCACCCTCCCGGAGAGAACCCCCATGCGCGTCGAGATCTGGAGCGACATCGCCTGCCCCTGGTGCTACATCGGGAAGGCCCGCTTCGAGAAGGGGCTCGCGGCCTTCGCCCACCGCGAGGAGGTGGAGGTCGTGCACCGTTCCTTCGAGCTCGACCCGAACCGGGCCAAGGGGGACACCGCCCCCGTCCTGGAGATGCTGGCGACGAAGTACGGCCGCACCCTGGAGGAGGCCCGGGCCATGGAGGAGCACGTCGCGTCCAACGCGCGCTCCGAGGGGCTCGGCTACCGTACCGAGGGCCGCGACCACGGCAACACCTTCGACATCCACCGCCTGCTCCACCTGGCCCGGGACCGCGGGCGGCAGAACGAGCTCCTGGACCTGGCCTACCGCGCCAACTTCGCCGAGGAGCGCTCGGTCTTCGATCCCGAGACCCTGGTGGCGCTCGGCGTGGAGGCCGGTCTGGAGGAGGCCGAGGTCCGGTCCGTGCTCGCCGACGAGTCCGCCTACGCCGACGCCGTACGGGCCGACGAGCGCGAGGCCGCGGAACTCGGTGCCGACGGGGTGCCGTTCTTCGTCCTGGACCGCCGCTACGGCGTCTCCGGCGGTCAGCCCGCCGAGGTCTTCACCCAGGCCCTGGAGCAGGCCTGGCAGGGCCGGGCCCTCCAGCCCGTGGGAGGCGGCGACGCCGAGGCCTGCGGGCCCGACGGA
>NZ_JAPSIW010000660.1 GCF_031178505.1 Streptomyces sp.
GCTGCCCCGGACCCCCTCCGTGCACGGCGCGGCGGTTACAGGTTGCCGCGCTTCTCCTGCTCGCGCTCGATCGCCTCGAAGAGGGCCTTGAAGTTGCCCTTTCCGAAGCCCATGGAGCCGTGGCGCTCGATCATCTCGAAGAAGACGGTCGGACGGTCCTGGACCGGCTTGGTGAAGATCTGGAGCAGGTAGCCGTCCTCGTCGCGGTCGGCGAGGATCTTCAGCTCGCGCAGTTCGTCGATCGGCACGCGGGTGTCGCCGACCCACTCGCCGAGCGTGTCGTAGTACGCGTCCGGGACGGACAGGAACTCGACGCCCGCGGCCCGCATGGCGCGCACGGTCGCGACGATGTCGTTGGTGGCGAGGGCGATGTGCTGGACGCCCGGCCCGCCGTAGAACTCCAGGTACTCGTCGATCTGCGACTTCTTCTTCGCGATCGCCGGCTCGTTGATCGGGAACTTCACCTTCTTGGTGCCGTCGGCGACGACCTTGGACATCAGGGCCGAGTACTCGGTCGCGATGTCGTCGCCCACGAACTCCTTCATGTTCGTGAAGCCCATGACCTTGTTGTAGAAGGTCACCCACTCGTTCATGCGGCCGAGCTCGACGTTGCCGACGCAGTGGTCGATGGCCTGGAACGTGCGCTTGGCCGGCGGCTCGACGATCGGCGCGGCGGCGACGTAGCCGGGGAGGTACGGGCCGGTGTAGCCGGAGCGCTCGACCAGGGTGTGCCGGGTCTTGCCGTAGGTCGCGATGGCGGCGAGGACGACGGTGCCGTGCTCGTCCTTGAGCTCGTACGGCTCCACGAGGCCGGTGGCGCCCTGCGCGACGGCGTGGGCGTAGGCGGCGCGCGCGTCCGGGACCTCGATCGCCAGGTCGACGACGCCGTCGCCGTGCGCGGCGACGTGGTCGGCGAGGAAGTGGCCCCACTCGGTCGAGGCCTTGATGACGGAGGTGAACACGAAACGGGCGGAACCGTTGGTGAGGACGTAACTGGCGGTCTCGCGGCTGCCGTTCTCCGGTCCGGAGTAGGCGGTGAGCTTCATGCCGAAGGCCGTGGAGTAGTAGTGGGCGGCCTGCTTGGCGTTGCCGACGGCGAAGACGACCGCGTCCATTCCCTTGACCGGGAAGGGATCGGCCTCACGCGCGGTGCTCGGGGTGTGGTCAATGGTCTCAGTCATGGGAGCAGCGTCGCGCCGCACGGCAAGGTGCGCAATAGTTTGCTCAGGGGCTGGTCAATGTGTACAGCGGTACGCCAGCATCGGCGGGCGACTTGTACATCCTGACCATCGGGAGGCCCTCGTGGCGATCGATCATTTGGACGGACGGCTGATCGTGCTCCTCGCGCGTGAACCGCGGATCGGCGTCCTGGAGGCCTCGCGCCGGCTCGGGGTGGCGCGGGGCACCGTGCAGGCACGGCTCGACCGGCTGCAGGCGAGCGGGGTGATCCGGGGGTTCGGGCCGCAGGTGGACCCGGCGGCGCTCGGGTACCCGGTGACGGCCTTCGCGACGCTGGAGATCAAGCAGGGCCAGGGCGCGGACGTGCGGGGGCACCTGTCGACGGTGCCCGAGGTGCTGGAGCTGCACACCACGACGGGGCACGGGGACATGCTGTGCCGGCTGGTCGCCCGGTCGAACGCGGATCTGCAGCGGGTGATCGACAAGGTGGTGGCGTTCGAGGGGATCGTGCGGGCCTCGACGGCGATCGTGATGGAGAACCCGGTGCCGCTGCGGATCATCCCGCTGGTGGAGCAGGCGGCGGGCGGTGAACCGGTCTGAGACCGGACCGCGTCGTGTCCCGGTCGCGTGCACGCGGCCGGGGGGTCAGCAGGACGGGACCCGTGCCTCCTGGCCCTGGGCGAGGGCCCGGAGGGAGGTCACCGCGTCGTCCAGCGCCGTGACCGGGATCAGCCGCATGCCGTCCGGCAGTTCGGCCTTCGCCTCCGCGCACTCGTCCTTGGGGACGACGAAGACCGTGGCACCGTCGCGGGCCGCGGCCTGCGTCTTGAGGGAGACACCGCCGACGGCGCCGACCTTCCCGTCGGCCTCGATCGTGCCCGTACCGGCGACGATCCGCCCGCCGGTCAGACCACCGGCCCGCCCGGCGCCGTCGAGCTTGTCGACGATGCCGAGGGAGAACAGCAGCCCGGCGCTGGGCCCGCCGATGTCGGCGAGGTGCAGGGTGACCTTCACCTTCGCCGGGTCCTTCTTCAGGTAGCGGAGGGCCGCCAGGGTGGCCGCGTCCTGCGACTCCTTCATCTGACCCAGGTTGTGCTTCTCGATCTCGGCGTCCGACTTGCCGGGCGGGTAGACCGAATGGATCGGCATCACCGCCCGGTCCGTCCGGAACCAGGCGTCCACGACCTCCGCGAGGCCCACCTCCACGGACGGTCCGGTGGCGATGATCGTCGTCATCCGCAGCTGCCCCTCGGTCTTCCCCACCGGGGCGCCGGTGACGCTGATGACCTCCCGCCCCTTGTCCACACCGAGCACGTCGGCGGTCGAGCCGGGCTGCGCGACGGCGTACGGCAGCGGCGCGAGTCCGACGACGGCGAACAGGGCTGCGACGGGCAGGGCGCTGAGCGCCAGCGCGCGGGGACGGGAGAGACGGGAGAGCACGCCCCCAATCTACTGGGGCGGCCTCCGCCGCGGTCCCGAGGGCGGCGGCCCCGGGCGCGCTGCCCCGCCGGGGAGCCCGCCCGGACCGGACCGCGACCGCTCAGCCGCCCGCGCGCGCGGGCAGATGGCGGGTGAAGAAGGAGCGCAGGAGTGTGCGCACGGCGGGGACGGACACCCGGGGGGCGACCGTGCCGACGAGCTCCGCCCGCTGCGCCGCCGTCATGAGGCCCGCCGCCTGGAGCTGCGGGACGAGGGAGGCGTGGTCGCTGAAGACCCAGTGGTCGCAGCCGGCCAGCTGCCGCCGGGTGACCGGCCCGCCGTGGGAGAGCAGCGCCGCCCAGGAGCGGTCGAGCCGCTCGTCCCGGAAGCCGTCGGTGCCGGCGAGGAGCAGGGGCCGGTCGGTGCCGTACCGGGCGACCGGGAGGAGTTCGCCGTCCCGTCGGTCCAGGTACCCCTCCAGGTTGGCCGCGGCGACGATCCGCCGGTCCTCGTGCAGGGTCTGCGCGACGGCGGCGCCGCCCGCCGAGTGCCCGTACAGGCCGGCCCGGTCGAGGCCGAGGGCGTCGAGGACGAACCGGAGGTCGGCGACCCTCGTGTCGATCATGGTCCGGAAGGCGGTGGCGTCCATGTCGGGGCGCAGCTCCGTCGTCCGGATCCGTTCGCGGCCCGGCCGCTCGTCCGGGAACTCGACCTCGCTCGCGTCACCGGGGTGGTCGACGGTGACGACGGTCCAGCCGTGCGAGGCGAGGTCGACGGCCAGGGAGCTGCCCATGGCACGGGAGTCACCGCCACCGGGGCTGTACAGCAGTACCGGTCGCCGGCCGGGCAGCGGCGGCGCGCCGGCCCGGGCGTGGGTGAGCGTGGCGGCCCAGTCGACCCCGGTGCCCGGCAGCGGCGGCCGCACCACCGGGGCGAGAAGGGCGAAGGTCGCGGCCGCGTCCGGGGTGAGCTGCGGGACGCGGGGGAAGCCACGGCCGGGAGCGGCGGGCCGCAGGACGGTGATCATGACCTCCCGGACTCCGATCTCCGGTGCCCAGGGGTCGTTGCGGGTCGGGTCGACCAGGTGACGGACGGTGGCACCGACGGCGTACGGGCCGGTGGGCGCGGGCAGCCGGAGGACCTGACCGGCCGAGCCGGTGGGGGACGGCACCGGGGCGGTGGCGGAGGCGACCGGGCCGGTGGTGGAGGCGAGGGTGAGGGCGGCGGCCCCGGCGAGGGCGCCCTCGACGAAGGAACGGCGTGCGGGTGTGGGTGTGTCGGTCATGCCCGGCATCCTGGGGGCGGGCCGGGCCCCGGTGCGAAGCTTCCGGCCCTGCCCGAAAGGCTGGCGGCGGACGGGGGATTCTGCGGGCATGCGACTGCACTTCAC
>NZ_JAPSIW010000661.1 GCF_031178505.1 Streptomyces sp.
CCGCCCCGGTCCAACACCTGATCGGTGGTGATTCACGCACCTGTGTTGTTGAATGCGGCGTGGCCACTCCGCACGACATCGACCCCCGGCTGCTGCGCGCCTTCACCGCCGTCGCCGAGGAGCTCCATTTCACCCGCGCCGCCGGACGGCTCCACGTCGCCCAGCAGGCCCTCAGCCGGGACATCCGGCGCCTGGAGCGGGAGCTCGGCGCCGACCTCTTCCTCCGCACCACCCGGCAGGTGACCCTCACCCCGGACGGCGAACGCCTCCTGCCGTACGCCCGCCGGGTGCTGGCCGCCCACGACGAACTCCGCGACGCCTTCCGCGCCGAGCCGCGGCCCCTCCTGGTCGACCTCAACAGCCCCGGCCTCGCCCACGAGCGCGTCCTCGCCCGGGCCCGCGAACTCGCCCCCGACCAGGAGCTGATGGCCCGCTTCGAGAGCGGACTCACCGGCGCCGTACGGGACATCCTCGCCGGGCGGCTGGACGTCTCCTTCGGCCGGTACGGAGGTCTCGACCCCCGTTTCCGCGACCGGCTGGACGCGCAGTTCGTGCGGTACGAGCCGATGGCCGTGATCCTGCCCGAGGACCACCCGCTCGCCGGGCTCGGCGAGGTGCCGCTCGGCCGGCTCGCCGGCGAGTCCGTCTACGCGGGCGCCGGCAACGACCGCACCCCCGAGTGGACCGACCTCGCCGTCCGTCTCTTCGCCGGGCGCGGCATCGCCCTCTCCCCGCCCGCCCCGCTCGCGGTCGGCAAGGAGGAGTTCCGGCGCATCATGGCCAAGTACCGCCACCCCGTCCTCGCCGTGGTCGACTTCCCCGCCATGCCCGGCTGCGTCCTGCGGCCCCTCGTCGACCCCGTCCCCCTCTCACCCGTGAGCCTGGTGTGGCGCAAGGGGCTCAGGCACCCGGGACTCGACGCCCTGCGCCGGGCGGCCGCCGAGATCGGCGCCCGGGAGGGCTGGCTGCTGCGCCCGCCCGGCTCCTGGCTCCCCGACGACGAACCCGGACTGCCGCGGCCCCGGCCGGACGGGGCCTGAGGCGGAGCGTGAAGGGGGCGCTCACAGGCGCCCCGCGCCCCGGGTGAGAGCAAGGTTCCGCCCCCGTCACCTCACGCCACCGCCCTGAAACGCGGCCTCCCTAGCGTCGGTCACCTCAGGGATCCGACTCCGTGGAGGTACGTGATGGGTGGCCGCTGGATCGAACGCTGGGAGCCGGAGGACGAGACCTTCTGGCGCGAAGGCGGGGAACGCGTCGCGAAGAGGAACCTCCTCTTCTCCGTGTTCTCCGAGCACATCGGGTTCTCCATCTGGAGCCTCTGGTCCGTGATGGTCCTGTTCATGGGACCCCAGTACGGCATCGACCCGGCCGGCAAGTTCTTCCTGATCGCCACCGCCACCGTCGTCGGCGCGCTGATCCGCATCCCGTACACCTTCGCCGTCGCCCGCTTCGGCGGCCGCAACTGGACCGTCTTCAGCGCCCTGCTGCTCCTCCTCCCCACGGGCCTCGCCTTCGCCGTGATGGAGCCCGGCACCTCGTACTCCACCTTCGTCGTGGTGGCCGCCCTCACCGGCGTCGGCGGCGGCAACTTCGCCTCCTCCATGACCAACATCAACGCCTTCTTCCCGCTCCGGAAGAAGGGCTGGGCCCTCGGACTCAACGCCGGCGGCGGCAACATCGGCGTGCCCGTCGTCCAGCTCGTCGGCCTGCTCGTCATCGGCACCGCCGGCGCCCTGCACCCCCGGATCGTGCTCGGCGTCTACCTGCCCCTGATCGTCGTCGCGGCCGTCTGCTCGGCCCTCTTCATGGACAACCTCGCCCCCGTCCGGAACGACACCGGCGCCGTCAGGGAAGCCGTCCGCTCCCGCCACACCTGGATCATGGCCTTCCTCTACATCGGCACCTTCGGCTCCTTCATCGGCTACAGCTTCGCCTTCGGCCTGGTGCTCCAGACCCAGTTCGGCCGCACCCCGCTCCAGGCCGCCTCCCTCACCTTCATCGGCCCCCTCCTCGGCTCCCTCATCCGGCCCGTCGGCGGCGCCCTCGCCGACCGGCACGGCGGCGCCCGCATCACCCTGGGCACCTTCGCCGCCATGTCCGCCGCCACCGGCGTCGTCCTTCACGCCTCCGTCACCGCCTCGCTCGCCCTCTTCCTCGTCGGCTTCATCGCTCTCTTCGTCCTCAGCGGCCTCGGCAACGGCTCCACCTTCAAGATGATCCCGGCGATCTTCCTCGCCCAGGGGCACCGCAAGGGCCTCACCGGCGAGGCCGCCGAGGCCTACGGACGGCGGCTCTCCGGCGCCTCCATGGGCCTCATCGGCGCCATCGGCGCCCTCGGGGGACTCGGCATCAACCTCGCCTTCCGCCAGTCCTTCCTGACCGTCGGCAGCGGCACCGGCGCCTTCGTCGCCTTCCTCGCCTTCTACGCGGCCTGCATGGCCGTCACCTGGGCGGTATACCTTCGAAGGACGAGCCCCGTCCCCGACACCGCCGAGGGCGCGGAGCAGCCCGAGACCCGGCCCGGATACGCGAAGGTGTGATCTGCCGTGCACGGCGCGGACCGTAACGACCAGGAAATACGCGTGAACCAGGACCGTCACGCGGCCGCGTCAGGCTCGGGCCCCATGGACGAGAACCACGGCGAGAACCACGGCCCCCTGGCCGGCTTCACGGTCGGAGTCACCGCCGCCCGGCGCGCGGACGAACTCATCGCGCTCCTGCGCCGGCGCGGCGCGGCCGTCGTCCACGGGCCCGCCCTGCGGATCGTGCCGCTCGCCGACGACACCGAACTCCTCGCCGCCACCAAGGACCTCATCGGCCACGCGCCCGATGTCGTCGTCGCCACCACCGCGATCGGCTTCCGCGGCTGGGTCGAGGCCGCCGAGGGCTGGGGATGCGGGCAGGAACTCCTCGACGTGCTGCGCGGCAGCGAACTCCTCGCCCGCGGACCGAAGGTGAAGGGAGCGGTACGGGCCGCCGGCCTCACCGAGTCCTGGTCCCCGTCCTCCGAATCCATGGCCGAGGTCCTCGACCGGCTCCTCGCCGAGGGAGTGGCCGGGCGGCGCGTCGCCCTCCAGCTCCACGGGGAGCCGCTGCCCGGCTTCGTGGAGACCCTCACCGCCGCCGGCGCGCAGGTCGTGGGCGTCCCCGTCTACCGCTGGATGCCGCCCGAGGACCCGGCGCCCCTCGACCGGCTCCTCGACGCGGTCCTCACCGGCGGGCTCGACGCCGTCACCTTCACCAGCGCCCCGGCCGCCGCCTCGCTGCTCTCCCGGGCGGCGGAGAAGGGGGTACGGGACGGGCTCGTCGCCGCGCTGCGGCAGAAGGTCCTCGCGGTGTGCGTCGGGCCGGTGACCGCGCTGCCGCTCCAGGCCGAGGGCATCGAGACGTACCAGCCCGAACGCTTCCGGCTCGGGCCGCTCGTCCAGCTCCTCTGCACCGAGCTGCCCGCCCGGGCGCGGGTCCTGCCCGTCGCCGGGCACCGCGTCGAGATCCGCGGACACGCCGTCCTCGTCGACGGCGCGCTGCGGCCCGTACCGCCCGCCGGCATGGCCCTCCTCGGCCTCCTCGCCCGGCGGCCCGGGTGGGTCGTCTCCCGCGCGGAGCTGCTGCGGGCGCTGCCGGGGGCGGGGCGGGACGAGCACGCCGTGGAGACGGCGATGGCCCGCCTCCGCGCGGCCCTCGGCGCCCCCCACCTCATCCAGACGGTCGTCAAACGCGGCTACCGCCTGTCACTGGACCCGTCGGCCGACTCGAAGTACGGGGCGTGACCCGCCGCCGGGCCCCCGCCCCGGCCCGTTAGCGTACGTACGTGATCCCCGACGGTCCTCGCGTGCGCCGCGCCCGCCCCTCCGACGCCCCCGCTCTCGCCGCCGCCCTCTCCCGCAACCGCGCCCACATGCGGCCCTGGGAGCCGCACCGCCCCGAGCGTTACTACACCCCGGCCGGCCAGGCGGAGCGGCTCGGGGACGGGAGCGTGCGGTGG
>NZ_JAPSIW010000662.1 GCF_031178505.1 Streptomyces sp.
GGCGGGCTCTGGGCCTCACCCATCGGCACGTCGTGCCTCCTGCGCAGGACGACCCTCTGGCCGGGGCGGACCCGGGCCGCGAGGTACGCCTGGGTGGCGACGGCGTCGACCTCGTGGCCCGGGGGGGTGTCCCGGCACACGTCGCCCGCCTCGGCGACGATCCCGTACCTGTCGTACGACCGCCACGACCCGAGGTAGCGCCGGCCGTCGCGTCGGTGTCCCGCCCGCCGGAAGTGCGGCAGCTCCGGAGGGGGCGCGTGGTACAGATCGTGCCGGACCCGCGTCATCGCCACGTACAGCGCCCGGGCCTCGGCGGGCAGGTCGAGGTCGTCCCCGTACCGCTTGTGCAGTTCCGCGACGCTCGGCGGGGCAAGGACGATCACCCGGTCGAACTCGAGGCCCTTGGCCCGGTGCACGGTCGAGACGACGATCCGGGCCGTCTCCGGGTCGGCGGCCTCGTCGGGGAACCGGCCGTCGGCGACGGCGCGACGCAGCCGGTCGAGGTCGAGCACCCCGCGTCCGGGCCCCCGCGCCGTCCGACGCAGAACCGTCCACAGGGCGTCGGCGTTCGGCTCGTGGGGCAGAGGGACGCCCGCGAGGAGGGAGCGGAACCGGTCCTCGGCCAGACCGGTCGCCTCGGTGCTGCGCAGCAGCTCGGCCACCCAGTACGGCACCGGACGCTCTTCGAGCGGGCGCCGCAGCCGGTGCTCGACGCCGTGTGCGTGCAGCAGACCGGAGACCACGAGGGCTTCCTGGTTGTCGCGGGTGAGGATCGCGCACGTGTCGGTGCTGTCCCGCAGACCGTCCAGGGTGAACTCGTCGCCGAGGTCGCCCATCGCGTTCTTCGGGTCCAGGAGGAGGTCACGCAGCTCGTCGTAGAGCGTCGCCGCCTCGTCCGGGTCGGTGAGCCGCTGGAGACGGGGGCCGTGCGCCAGCGCGACCCGGGCCTCCTCGGTACCGGCCCGGAAGTTCTGGGTGAGGCGCAGTTCCACCAGGTCGTCGGGGTACGAGCAGCGCAGCCAGTCGAAGAACCTGCCGGTCTCGTCGGCACGCTCGCCCGGGTCCGCGATCTGAAAACCGTAGACGGACTGAGCGGCATCTCCGACGACGGTGAAGCCGCAACTCTCCTGGTACCGGTCGAGGAGCGTCTCGACCAGCTCGCGGCGTCCGCCCAGCAGGTCCTGCACCTCGTCGATCACGACGTGCGCGGGCGGCACGGCGTCGCCTGCCTCCAGCGCGCCCTTCTCGATCGCCCGGGTCGCGGCGGCGATCCGCTCGTCGAAGCCGACCGCGCCCCACTCGCCGTCCGGATACGCCTGGGTGAGCACCTCGTAGGCCCACGCGTCGAAGGTCCGCGCCCGCACCCGGTACGCGCGTTCCCCGTGACGCGAGATCCGCTCGCGCAGCTCGCGGGCGGCGGCCCGGGAGAAGGTGAGCACCAGGATCTCGGCCGCCTCCAACGCCTCCTCCGGGTCCTCGTGCCCGCACAGCGCGTCGAGGCGTCGCACCAGGGTGTGCGTCTTGCCCGCACCGGCCCCGGCGGTGACCAGGACACGGGCGTGCCAGGGCTGCTCGACCACGGCCCGCTGCTCGTCGGTGAGCGGAGGGCTGTCGAGATAGGCGTCGGTCACTTTCTGCTCCACAGGTGCTCGAACTGGGTGAAGGCGAGCTTGGTGTCGAAGTTGGCGATGTTGTCGTCGACGTCGAGGATCAGACAGGTCGGCTTGCCGCCGTTCTTCGGGCCGCGCAGGCCGCGCCCGATCATCTGCTGGTACACGTTGGTGCTGTAGACCGGCCGGGCCACCACCACGACGCGGGTCGCGGGAGCGTCGAACCCCTGCGTCAGCACCCCGTAGTTGGTGAGGACACGGATGCGTCCCGAGCGGAAGTCCTCGATCCGCCGGCGGCGGTCCTGGGCACTCGTGGTGGAGTCCACCGCCGCGGCCGGGATGCTCCGGTCGTTGAGCATGGCCGCCAGGTACTTGGCGTGATCGACGGAGGTGGCGAACAGCAGGGTCGGCCAGTCCGCCGGAAGACCCGCCAACTCGTCGACGATGCGGCGGCTACGGGCGTGGTCGTCGGCGAGGCGCTGTTCGGCGGCGCGGGACAGCATCGCCATGCGCTCGGCGTGCGTCTTCTCGTCCCGGGTCAGTTCGATCCGGCCGCCGGCGAGGGTGCGGTGCTCGACCTGGGCGAGCATCCCCCACTCCTGGAGGTCCCGGTACGGGTCGCCGGACGGGAAGACACCCTCGTCGAGCCGCCGGTTGCCGAAGCGGGTGACGAGGCGGCGCGTCTCGTCCTCGTTGGTGTTCCGGAACGGCGTGGCGGTCAGGCCGAGCAGGTGCCGTCCCGTCTCGTACTGGGTGAGCCCCAACCGGGACAGGAGCTCGGTGTACCGCTTGGAGATGGCCGTGTGGGCCTCGTCCACGATCACCAGTGCGGCCTGTCGCAACCAGGCGTACTGGTCGGTCCCGAGACACCGCTCCAGTTTGGCGTCGGTGGCGACCACCAGGTGCGGATTCTCGACGACGTCCCCCACCTCGTTGCCGCTCCACAGTCGGCTGACGGTGAGAGGCCGCTCGGCACCGACCTTGCTCCACACGAACTTCCAGCTCTGCACCGCCTGTTCGCACAACTCTTCGGTCTGCGCGATCCACAGCAGCGGGCCGCCCAGATCGCCGACGCGCTTCACCCAGCGGATCACGGCCTCGGACGTGACCCGGGTCTTGCCCGCGCCGGTGGGCAGCGACAGCATGGCGCGCTGCGGGGCCAGTCGGTCGAGGAGGGTGGTGATGTTGCGGACCAGGTCCTCCTGGTAGTCGTGGAGCCGGGGGAAGTCCCGGGGGCCGTCCACCGTCTCGAAGGCCGGGGGCGTCGGAGTCCTGGAGCCGGCGAAGGCCACCGGCAACCTCAGGTCGGAGACGAAGGCGACGGCGGCCGACGAGCCTCCGTAGGAGACCGGTGCGTTCGGGAACTTGGCCTGGATGTCGCGTGCGTGGTGCTGGAGGATGCCGTCGCCGTGCGCGTTGAAGGCCATCTGCGCGATCCGGTGGCCGGAGGGCTCCGCGCCGTCGTTCTCCTGCAGTTCGGCCTCCATCAGCCCGTCGGGCAGTCCGGTGCGCAGGGCCTCGGCGCCGATCAGCGCCTCGATCTTGGCGACGACGTCCTCGGCGTCACGGACGGCCCTCAGCGCGGCCTTGGTCTCACTGTCCCGCGCCATGCGCTCCTGGTGCTCGAGCACCGCCCGACAGCCGGCGGCGCCCAGCCCGAGCCCCAGTTCCCGGTCGATCAGTCGCAGCATCGGCTCGGCGGCCACGGGGACGCGCACCTTGATCGTGTCGCCCTGCCGCACCGCGTCCAAGGGGCGGGGCTTGATGCCGTTCTCGGTCCGGGTCACCTCTTCCAGCTCGCTGCACCGCTGGACCATGGTGTTCCGGTTGGCGCTGTCGAGTCGTTGGCGCAGTGCGGGAAACAGCTCGACGAGCGCGACGGGGTCTCCGTCGGTGACCTCACGGGTCTCCTTGGTGATGGCGTCGGCGAAGCGCCTCATGCTCCACTTCTCCACCATCAGCTCGGCGTCCTCGGGGGTCGCCACCAGCAGGGCGGGAAGCTGTTCCGCGCGCAGAGCCCGGTACTCGGTCGCGCCGACCGCGACGGTGATCTCCTCGTCGGGGCGGGTGTCCCATCCGTCCCCGATCCGGCACCGGGTCAGCGAGTCCTCGGGGAACGCCGCGCCGAAGCGGGTCAGCATCACGTAGGTGTTGCCGACGAAGGCGTCGTCCTCGCTCCGGGTCACCTCCGCGAGCAGCGTCTCCCAGTGCTCCGCCGGTACCTCGTCGACCGTGGTCGGCAGCCGCAGTTTCCTGGCCTTCTCCGGGGAGATGTCGGCGACCGGCAGTACGTCCCGGTAGGCGGCGAGCTGCGGTCCGACGGCCTCCGTCAGTGGCTTGACACCCTTGGAGGTGGCCACGGTCCCGTACTTCC
>NZ_JAPSIW010000071.1 GCF_031178505.1 Streptomyces sp.
GCCGACAACCGCAGCTCCAGCTGGTCACGCACCATCGCCGCCAGGTCCGCGAGCGTGGCCGAATCCGCCTCGCTGATCTCGCGGGGGCGGGTGTCGAGGACGTTGACCGTGCCCAGCCGGTACCCGTCGGCGGTGATGATCGGAGCGGCAGCGTAGAACCGCACCCCCATCGGGCCGGCGACCAGCGGGTTGGAGCAGGCGACCGGGTCCAGCAGGGTGTCGGGGATGACGGTGGTGTCATCGGTCAGGACCGCCGAGGCGCACAGGCCCGGGTCACGGCCGATCTCGGTGACGCCTTCCAGGCCGTGTGTGGCTTTGAACCAGATCCGGTCCTCGTCCACGATCGTCACCGTCGCCACCGGCACCTCGAACAGACGCGCCGCCAGCGCTGCGACTCGGTCGTAGGCGCCGTCTGGAGGGGTGTCGAGAATGTCGTAACGGCGCACCGCCGCCATCCGTGCCACCTCGGCCGACGCGGCCAGAGGTTCCTTCGGTGCTATCGCAGGCGGGCTCGCTTGCTCCGGCATAACCCTCGTCTCGCTCATCCCCCCCAGGAAGGCGCTGACCAGACAGTCAGCACCCCAGCACTGTACCGAAGACCAGCACGACGTCGAGCGGCGTGCGCGACCCCCAGGAGGCCGTGCACCGCACACCCTTCCAGGGGTGCCGGGGCCCTGCCGGTGTCAGCCGCTCGGCCAGGTCGCGTACGGCGTCCGGCCGCAGCGGCGGTACTGCGGCCGACCGGCCGGAGCGCCCCGGCCGCGTCGAGGCGGCCCAGCACGGGTGTTGCGGCCGGCGCACGGTCCCGGTGGTGGCGCCGACCACCGCCTCGGTGGAGTCCCGGCGGCGCACCTTGTAGAGCACGCGGGCTCCCGGCAGATGCCGCTGGCCGCTCCCCCGGATCACCAGCCCTTCGACGCCGGGCACTTGCGTGCGAGGGCGGGCGGCAGACCGGCCGCCGGAGACCGCGCACCGCTGGAGCGCCTCGAACTACATCTGGCCCTCCACCCACACGACCGGCTCGCCGTCGCGGACCGGACCGTTTGGCAGGTGGGCGTCCGTGTCCAATGAGATCAGGGAGCGGCTCTGCAGGAGGCTGCCGCGGCGCCCCGCGACCTGGCGCGGCCAGCGGTGTCACGGGCGTCATCACGTGATCAACGCACGGCCCGCTCGGGACCGTATCCGACACGTCGCGGTAGATAGCGACATGGCCCTGCCGGTTGCGGCAGGGCCATGCATATGTCTCGGTGAGGTGTCAGTGGGTGTCGTCGTAGGGCTCTCGGCTGCCGGACTTGGCCAGTCCGCGGCTGATCATGTAGCCGACGGTCAGGATCACGACGTAGAGCCATGCCTGATCGGCGCGGAAGTAGTCGCGGTGGCCGTCTTCGGTGCCCACGACCATGGAGGCGATCAGGACCGCTACCACGGAGGCGAGGTAGATGAAGAACTCCGTCGTCTTCAGCGCCGACTTCGTCTCCGTCGAGACTCGACGGGACCGGTGCGCGGCCGGGTCCGTGCTCGCGTTGTGGGCCGGGCCGCCGGTCGGGTTCACACTGCTCATGGGTAGGCATCCTTTTCCGTCGTGCGAAGCACCTGATGCACTCCACGGGGGGACCGCATCCAGATCGACGCTGTCCTCCCCGCAGATACCCGGCTACAGGAAAATAAACGGAGCATAAAACTCCGGTCGGGGGGCATCAGCCGATGCTCGTCCTGCCAGATGTGAATCCTCGCTCCTGGCGACCGCACGGTGGTCGCGAAGGCCTCCGCCGACCTGCACGCTGCGGTCGGCGTTCCCCAGGTTCAGGAGGCGCTGCCCGCGATCATCGACTGCCTGGCACACCCGTCTCGAACAGCACCGGACGGTCGTCACGTGGCTGCGGTGGGCGCTCGCGCAGGAGGAACGCATGATCCGGGAGCTGGAGCATCAGGCCGAGGACGAGCAGCGGCGCCGGGAGACCGCCCGCCGCGAACGCTCCTGGACCGTCACCGCCTCCCGGGCCGCCGAGGGGCACCCGGTGCTGCACCGGGGCAACCGCGGCCTCGCCCGCCACGGCTACGGAGACCTTCTCGACGCCTACGGCGTACGGGCGGCGGTCGAGGAGTACCCGGACCTGGAGATGTGCGAGGTCTGCCGCCCTGTCACAGCCTTGGCACCGACCAACCACCCACCCGCCCCCGGCCGCACGAGATCGAATTCCCCTGACCTTGGGCGGCCCCGGCCACGCTGCACCCCCGGCCGACGGCGATGGCCTCGCGTACGGTCGACGACCATGTGCGGGGAAGCCGGTCCTGCCTTGGTGATCTGCTGTTCCGATCCGCTCACCGTGCGGGCCAGGGCCCTGGCATGATCTTGGCCTCGCAGGCGGCGAACGCGTCGCGGTGCGGGCCCTGGGTCAGGCGCAGGGGCGCGGCCGGGAGGACCAGGCCGCTGTCCGGCCTGAAGCGTGTCGGTGACTCGGCCCGGTCCTGGTGCGGCTGGGGCGCTGCGGGGCCGATGGGCAGCGGGTTCCCGGGAGAGGCGTGGTGCTTGGTCCGGGCCAGCCGGCCGATCCATGTCGTGTCTGCATGGACCGAAGATCGTTCACGTTACGTGACCAACCAACGCAAAACACTCAAGACGCCTCGTATCGCCCGGACCGCCTCGGCACCGCGGGAGGCCCTTGTACGGGTACATCGCTGGCAGGGCTTCTCCTGCGAATCCCGTGTGGTCCATGCTCCCGCCCCGCGTTTCCCGCCCGTGCTGCTCATCGGTGGGGCGTTCCAGCGCAAGGAATCGTGGGGCCGCTGCGAGGAGGCGCTCCTCAAGAGCATGGACGTGGTCTCCGTGGATCCACCCGGCTGGGGCGCTGCCGACTTGCTGCCCGAGACCTACGGCGCTGACTTCCTCGCCGATGCTGTGTGCCACATGCTCGACGAGTGCGGTGTCGGGCGGGCCAACGTGCTGGCCGGCTCCTACGGAAGCGCCATCGGCTACGAGTTCGCCCGGCGTCACCCCGACCGGGTCGGACGCCTGGTCCTGTTCGGCACGATGACGGCCATCCCCGACCATGCGCAGGCAGCGATGCGCCGCACGCTGGAGTACCTGGCCGCAGGAGAGATGCAGACGTACGCGCACGCGCTGCTCGACCTCCTCATGACGCCGGAGCGCCTCGCGGACATCCCCAACGGCACCCTCATCCACAGACTGCTGGTGCGCCGTATCGTCACGGTTTCCCAGGCGGAAGTGCAGCAGATGACCACCAACACCCTGCGCCTGCTCAACCACCAGGCCCTCGACACCAGCGAGCCGCCGCGGGCGCCGGTCCTGACCGTGACCGGTGAATACGACTCGTTCACCACTCCGGAACTCTGCCGCCAGATGGCCGCGGCATGTGCTGACAGCTGGTACGCCGAGATCCGCGACGCCGACCACATGCTCATCTGGGAGCGGACCGCCGAAACCGCCGACCTGATCACCCGCTTCCTCGGCTGCCAGCCACTGGACGGCCTGCCCTACTGCCGCAGCGTCGAGCGAGTCTCACCGGCCACACCGGCCGTCGAACCCGTCCACACTCTCTGACCCAACGCATCACCCACCACGCCCGAAGCCGCCTCAGCGACCGCCCGCTCGCTCCTCCGGTCACGGGAAGCCGACCCGGACTGCAACCGCCGCGACACCGGCCTGGGGTACCGCCTCCGACTCGGGAGGGGGCGCCGCCGGCGCCACCTGGAACTGGTCCTGTACGCACCGAGGCCGCGTACGCAGGAACACTCCTGCGGACGGGGCCTCGCCGTATCCGC
Source organism: Streptomyces sp. (assembly GCF_031178505.1). Classification (GTDB taxonomy): domain Bacteria; phylum Actinomycetota; class Actinomycetes; order Streptomycetales; family Streptomycetaceae; genus Streptomyces; species Streptomyces gulbargensis. The sequence goes on from NZ_JAPSIW010000071.1 coordinate 3,784, forward strand.
GCCGCCGGCCACGACTCGGGGGGCCGTCGATGGCGGCGCTGACGCCGGGCCCGGGTACGCGCGGCTCGCCGGGACCGGGTCGTGCAGGGCGCGGCCGCCGGGCCACCGACAGCTCGGTCGTCAGGGCGAAACCGTCGTCCCTCTCTTCCGGTAGGCCGTGATGTCGAGCAGCAGACCGTCCAGCGGGCCGCCGACCAGCACGGCGTTCCTCCTGGTGCGGTAGCGGGCGGCGTGGGGGGCGTCGTGGTCATGGCCGTATTGACGGGCGACGCCCTGCCTGTCGACGGCGGTTACAGCGCCCAGTAGCCTCCGTCTCACCCGGCGCCGGCACGGTCGGGAGCCGTGGGCGAGGAGGGCGCGCTCCTGGTGTGCCCCGCCGCCTTGTCCAGCCGCTCCTCGTGCCCCGGGCGGGGAGTCGACCCCGCATCCCGACACGGTGACGGAGCCGGCGCGGGCGTTGTGGAAGCGTTGGCCCATGCCGCACTCTCGCGTTGCCGTTCATGACCGGGCCGGAGTCCGAGTGAGACGCGCAGATTAATCCGCCATTTATTTATCGTGGCTCGTCGTCTCACGTTGCGCATACTTCCCGCCTGTTTCGCGAGTAGCCAGTCGAGCTTCGCCGGCTTTGGTGCACTGGTCGCGCCGTGATGCGCCGCCACAGGCCCGAGGTTAGTGCGCACCATTAAAAAGCGCGTTTCCTCGTATTTTATTATCGGCAGAGACGAGCTGTTTCACAAGATCCCTTGTCCGATAAAACATCACCCACAAGGATTACCTGCGCATGGTCCGCCCTCCTACCGAGAAAAGCCCATCTAGCCATCGAATAGCGATGGACAACAGAAAAGGAGGAGACAGCTATGAGCATGATTCAGACCGGCAAGGTGTCCTTGGACTCCAAGCACCCGGTGGAGACCCAGGGCGACGATCTCTCGACCTTCACCCGCGTCAACTTCCCCACGCATTTCCCCCAGGACACCGAGGTCATCGTCTTCGCCCAGGTGCAGACGTTCCACGGGCCCCACACGCCCGGTGTGCGCATCGCCAACGTCACCCGCACCGGCTTCCACATCCGCATGAATGAGCTGCTCGGCACGAATATCACGAGCGACGGTCCCCACGTACTGGAGGAGATCGGCTGGCTTGCCACGACCGTCTGATCCGGATTGATGGGGGTGTGGGCCGAGCAACAGGACCCTCAACGGGCCACAGGATTGCACCAGCCTATGGATACCGGAATCACCAGTGCACCCACACCCCTCCCGGCAAGCGTGCGTTCAGGCAACCGATAATGCCGCCAGCAGGTGCCGCCTGTAGTTCCGGTGAGTTTTTGTCATCAATTTGAGCTCGCTTTTCTCCCCCACTGTCTTTCCCTCTTCTCGCCCCGCATGTCAGTGGCCCCGTGCAATCCTGCCCCGGCCGGGACACCGCAGGTCGAGAACGGGGACAGGCCATCCCGTCCCGGCCTGCGGCTACGGTCACCCCTCAGCGGCGCGGCACCGCGCGCCAGCGCGCGAAGGGGGGACCATGACCCACGAACCCGGTTGGGGCGCCACCCCGAACCGGAGCCGGGCACCGCGGACACCACCTGGAACTACCCAGGCACACGCACCGAGACCCCGCCCGCAGGAAACACTCTTGCGGGCGGGGCCTCGTCGTACGCGCGACGCCGCCCACGACTCGGGGGCGGCCGTCGACGGCGGCACCGACGCCGCTTCCGCCCCAGGACCACACCCCACAGCTCGCCGCTGCGGCCGGCCCTGTTCTCGTACAACTGCGGCGAACGGACATGTAGCGCTGTGAGCGTTTCGCTCGGGCGCGCGCCGGCGGTGGTGGGGCGCAGGGCGTCGTGGCCCTGTCGAGGCTCGTGTCGTCAGGCGGCGGAGTCGGCCGTGAGCTGGTCCATGATGTCGGCCAGGTTGTAGTGGGCGCGTTTCTCGATGATCTTCCCGTCCTTGAACGTGAACAGGTTGAACATGGAGAAACGTACGCGCGCTCCGCGTGGGGGGATGCCGTAGTAGTCGCCGCCCTGATCTCCTTCGACCACGACGTAGGCGCCGACCTTGTCGGCTTCGGCGACGGTGTCGAGGACCGTCAGGCGAATGTCGGAAAAGGCGTCGAATTGCTTCTTCTCCGCGTCGACGAACCCTGCGGCGCCGGGCCGGGGGCTGTCGATCTGGGGGTGGAAGACGAAGTCCGGGTGGAACATGTCGGTGAGCGTGTCGTAGTCGCCCTGCTGGAGGGCCTCGTAGAAGCGGTGCACGAGGCCGGCGTGGGCTCCGGTGGACATGCGATCGGGTCCTTCTCTGTCGTTGCGGCACGGCGCAGGGGACGTTGCGAGGGGGTGCCCCCAGGGCCGGGGCTCGGCGCGCGGCGAGCCCGGTACTGCCACGAGTTCGGTTCCTGAGCCGCGGTCCGGGCTCAGGCGCGCTGCGCCCAGTCCTGGTCCAGGCGGTCGGTCAGGCCCGCGGCGGCGAAGGCTGCCTCCAGCTCCTCGCGGCCCTCGGTGAAGTGGGCCCAGCTGTCGTGGTGGACCGGGACGACGCGGCGGGCGTCGAGAATCCGGGTGGCCTCGGTGGCCTGAGCGCTGTCCAGGACGACCGGTCGGCCGTCGAAGAGCACGGGGAAGCGGGGTGCTCCGGCGAACAGGAGGGCCGTGTCGATCGGGGCGAAGCGCTCGGCGATCTCCCTGACCGCGTCGAGCGAGGCGTTGTCGCCGCTGACGTAGACCGTCGGCAGTCCCTCCCCCGTCAGGACGAAGCCGACGACCTGGCCGGTGACGGGCTCGATCTCCTCGCGCGGGCCGGGGCCGTGGATGGCAGGGACTCCGGTCACCGTGATGGTCCCGCCGCCCGGACGCTCCAGCTCGGTCGACTCCCAGTCGGCCAGGCCCTTGGCCTTCACCCCGAGGCGCTTGCCGCCACCGGGGGTGGTGAGAGTGAGGGGGACGTCGGCGAGCAGGGCGCGGCCGGAGGTGTCGAGGTTGTCGGCGTGCTCGTCGTGGGAGAGCAGGACCACGTCGATGGGGCCGAGCTCGGCGGGTGTGGTGGTGGAGGGGGCGGTCTTGGTCAGGGTCGGGCCACCCGGCGTGGCGTAGTCGCCGGGGCCGTCGAAGGTCGGGTCGGTCAGGAAGCGCAGGCCGCCGTACTCGAACAGGGCGGTCGGACCACCGAACGTGCGGACCGGGAACCGGTTGGCGTTGAGCTGGGACATCACGTCTCCGTTTCTCACGAAAAAAACCTGCGGTTAACGTGACTGCAGGCTAGGCAGGCATCACGGAAAAATGCAAGCGCTACCATGAGAGGCATGGACGACACCCTGGCTCCCGACCTGGCACGGACCGCTCTGCCCCCGGCACCGGGCGCCGACCGGTACCGTTCCCTGGACTTCGCCGACACCGCCGCCACCCTGCCCGCCGGCCAGAGCTACGACCTGCTCGCCGCCCCGGAATCCGCCATGCGCTGGCTCGCCGCCCACGACCTGACCACCCCGGACGTGCAGCTGTACGAGGTGTGCGCACAGCGGATGCGCACGCTGCGCGGCCACGTCCGCGCCCTGTTCGCCGCCCGCGTCGGCACCACCACCCCGCCCGAGGAATCCCTGCGCGCCGTGAACGAGGCCCTCACGGCCGTGCCCACCGCCCCCCTCCTCGCCTGGGACGGGGACCGGGGGCTGCGCCGTATCCAGGCGCACCCCACGGACCAGGCCGTCAACCACGCGCTGGCGACCCTCGCCGCCGACGCCGCCGACCTGCTCACCGGTCCCGACGCCGACATCCTCGCCGCCTGCGGATCAGCCCCCTGCGACCGGTTTCTCCTGCGCACCCACGGCCGGCGCCACTGGTGCTCCACACGCTGCGGCGACCGTGCCCGCGCCGCCCGCGCCTACGCCCGGCGCAACGGCGCCTCGGACTGACGCACCACCCCCGGGGCCCTCCTGCGGACCGCCCGGCAGCCACACGAAACACCTCCAGCAGGCTGTTACCGGTTGCCAACCGACCGCCGGGCACTTGCTCACTGAAGATCACTACTTCGACTCCGCCGCCGCGCGGGCGGCGAGTCCGTCGTCCAGATCCAGCCCGACCGGATCATCCCCCGGCAAGCGCAAGGGACAGAACCCCTCCGCCGCCGGCATCTCCCGGGCGCCCGCGGCCACGCCAAGTGCGAGGCGTACCCCGAAGCCGCCGAACAGGCCCACGCCGACTTCCCCGCCATGGACGACGGAGCGGTTGCCGGGCCCCGTACCCAAGGAGAAGTCCTCAGATCGCACTGAGCTACTTGTCCCCTCCCCGTAGCCGGACCGGAAAAGGGGCGGCTACTTCGGCGGAGCCGGCGGCCGGATGAGCAACGTCGAGGCGACCGTCGTCGCGGGAGGGTGGCGGGCCGGCGGCCACCGCGTCGTCCACCGACGCACTCGGCACCTCGGCCCAACGCCTTGCCCGGCTCGATCCGCTCCACCACCGGGGCGATCGCGTCGTACATGCGGCGGGCCGGCAGGTTCTGGCCAGCGGCATTCGAGTCGTTTCACGGCGACGGCACGGGGCTCTGTCTCACAAGCGGTGTGCAAGATCGACGGTCCCGCCACGACTTCTTGCTGCTAATGATCGTTTACGGGCGGGGGCAAGGCGAACCGGATGTGCGACCGCCGAGACGGAACGCCCCGCCTCCCCCGACGTCGGTCACTCCACGACGGCGACGACGACCTCGCGGTGCGCGAGGAGCGGCACGATGCGTCCCACGGCCAGCCGCCGGAAGTGGTCGCTCGACCGGTGGGCCTCCAGCGCGGCGTGGTCGGCGTAGCGTTCGACCAGGATGATCTCGCCGTCCTGCCCGTCGTACGCTTCGTAGCCGAGGCAGCCCGCCTCGGCGCGGGATTCCACGGCCAGCTGCTCCAGGGCGGCGGTGACGGCCGACCGGGTGCCCGGGCCGGGCTGCCAGCGGGCGACCACCACGACCTGGCCGGTGCGGGCACCGGCCAGTGGCCAGTGGAGGCCGTCAGGAAGCATCGCGGAGCACCTTCACCAGGGCCTCGCCGACGCCGGTGGCCGAGGCCGGGTTCTGGCCGGTGACCAGGCGGCCGTCGACCACCACGTGCGGCTCCCAGTCGGCGGCGCCGGTGTGCTTGGCGCCCCGCTCCTCCAGGGTGCTCTGGAGCAGGAAGGGTACGACGTCGGTGAGCCCGGCGGCAGCCTCCTCGGAGTTGGTGAAGCCGGCCACGTTCTTTCCGGCGACCAGGTAGGAGCCGTCGGAGAGGGTGATGTTCACCAGTCCGGCCGGTCCGTGGCAGACGGCGGCGACCGCGCCGCCCGCCTCGTAGACGTCCCGGGCGATGCCGGCCAGAGTGCGGTCGTCGGGGAAGTCCCACATGGTGCCGTGGCCGCCGACGTAGACGATCGCCGCGTAGTCGGCCGCGTCGAGGTCCTGGACGCGCAGGGTGGCGTCCAGCTTGCGGGCCATCTCCGGGTCGTCCAGGAACGCCTGCTGCACCGGGTCGGTGAGGTCGGCTCCGTCCATCGGAGGACGGCCACCGGCCGGCGAGGCCAGGTCGACCTGGAAGCCCGCCTCGGACAGCACCTTCCACGGATGGGCGGCCTCGGGCAGGTAGAAGCCGGTGCTGCGACCGGTGTCACCGAGCCGGTCGTGGCTGGTCAGCACCAGCAGGACGGTACGCGTGCCGGACATGGAGAACTCCTTGCAGAGAGGGGATGAGGTGCACAGGGCCGCGGGGACGGGACCCGGCATGCCTCGACGGTAGGACGAGCGCCCCCTGAGCCACCAATGGGAGAATGCGTCTACTCCCATCGGAAAACCGATGGCAGTGGGCTGCTCCCGCGCGGGGACAGGGGAAGGGGACGGACGCGATGGACCTGTCGTTGATGCGGACCTTCGTGGCCGCGTACCGCACCGGTTCGCTCACCGCCGCCGCCCGCCAGGTGGGCCTGTCCCAGTCGACCGTGACCGCGCAGATCCGTTCCCTGGAGCAGCAGTTGGGGGCACAGCTCTTCCGCCGGGTGGCGCGCGGAGTGGTGCCGACCACCGTCGCCGACGAACTGGCCGCCGAGACCGCTCCGCACGTGGACGCTCTGGTCGCCATCGGCGAGCGGGGGGTGGCGGGCCCGGCCGATCCCTTCGCGCAGCCGGTGCACCTGGCCGGCCCTGCCGAGCTCACTGCCGTCCGCGTGCTCCCGGCGCTGGCCCCGCTGGTCCGTCGGGGCCTGAGGCTGCGGGTTACGCTCGGCCTGGCCGACGAGCTGCTCGCCGGGCTGTCGGCCGGCCGCTTCCACCTGGTCGTCTCCAGCATCCGGCCACGCGGCCGGGCGGTGGTCGCCGTGCCGCTGATGGACGAGGAATTCGTACTGGTGGGCGCCCCGGATCTGGCCGCCGGGATCGACAGCGCCCGGTTGGCGGCCGGGGATCCGGCACCGCTTCGCGACCTCCCGCTGCTCTCCTATGCCGAGGACCGGCCGATCGTCCGCCGCTACTGGCGGTCCGTTTTCGGCACCCGCTCCAGCCAGATCCCGGCAGTCGTCGTGCCCGACCTGAGGGCCGTGCTGTCGGCGGTGGTGGCAGGCGCCGGAGTCACCGTGCTGCCGTACTACCTGTGCGCGTCCGAACTGGCCGCCGGGGACCTCGTACCCCTCCTGGAGCCGGAGGTCCCGCCGCTGAACACCCTGTTCCTCGCGTGCCGGGCGGACGCCGTGGACACCCCGTCGGTCACGGCCGTACGCACCCGACTGCTGGACCGAGCCCGCGACTGGTGAGTTGGCGCGGGAGCCCTACACCAGGCCTCTCCCGGCATCGGCGTACTCGACCTCGCCCTGACGGCTCGGGGAATCGCCCTCTCCTCGCCCCCGCCCTCTCAGGACCCCGGTCCACCCACTGAACGGGAACGGGGAGGGGAGGGGAAGGGGCCGGGAGTTGGACCTGTCGGTCAGCTCCCCGGAGGGCCGCTGCGTGTCATCGGCGCCGCTCGGCTGGTCACCGCCCTTTACCCGGTTGGGTTACGGACCGTTCGACCCGGCCCTTGCACCTGGCGGACAGCGATGGGGTGGTGTTCGTCCAGGCAGTCCCACAGCGCCGGCGCCACTGCCTTCAGCGCTCGGAGGTGCCGCAGCAGTCGGGAAAGTCATGGCGAGGCGCAGGATGCCGGCCACCTCTTCGGGGCGCTCGTTGGTGAAGAAATGCCCTCCGGCGAGGGTGTGGACGCGGAGCGGGGCGCGGGTGAGTTCCTGCCACGCCTGGACGCTGCCCGGGTTCGTGAGCGGGTCGCGGTCGCCCATGAGCGCGACGATGGGGCAGCGAACACCCGGGGGCGTGCCGGGACGGTAGCGGGCGTGGGCCGCCAGGTCCGCTCGGATCACGGGGAGGAACAGCTGTCGTAGCAGCGGATGGTCCAGCAGCTCCGCGTCGATGCCTCCCAACTCTCGCACGAGATGGACGACCTGTTCATCGGAGACTGTTGTCCGGCCGAAGGGGAGGGCGAGGTGCGAGGGGGCGGGGTGCCCGGAGACAGCGAGGACCAGCCGGCCCTGGTCCGCCGTTCGCCGGACGACTTCGTAGGCCACCGCCGCGCCGAGGCTGTGTCCGAAGATCAGGACCGGGTCCCCGCCGCGCCAGCGGGCGAAGGCGGGGGCCACATCATCGGCCAGTCGGTGGAGGTCCGTGAACAGGGGCTCCCGATGCCGTTCCGCCCGGCCCGGGTACTGGACGCACGCCGTACGGGCGTCGCCGGACAGGTGGGACGCCAGGTGCCGATAGGAGTCGGCGGAGCCCCCGGAGTGCGGGAAGAAGAGGACGCTCCAGCGCCCTGCTCCGGCTGCGGGCCGGCCGGAGGTGCCGGGCGATGGGTACGGACGTATCCAGGGCAGGGCGTCGGGCATGCCGGTGGGTCCTCCGTTCGCGGTGCGGGGCGGGCCGGGCTCAGATACTGCGGAGCTGGGTGAGCGTCTGGTTCAGTTCGTCGCGCAGGATGGTGCCCGCCGTTTCGGCGTCCGAGCCCGCGATGGCGTCCACCAGAGCGGCGTGGCCGGCGTCGCCGTGGTTCGGCTGATCGGTACGGAGGTCGAGGAGTTCCACCAGGTCGATGAGGGCCTGGCGGAGAACGGGCAGAAACTCGGTGAAGAGGCCCGTGAGCACGGGGTTGTGCGCGGCGGCCACGACCGCCGCGTGGAGGGCGATGTCGGCGTCGACGAACTCGGTGGTGTCGCCGTCGCCGGCCTCGCGGCGGCGGGCCAAGGCCGCGTGGATGACGGTGAGGTCGTCCTCGGTTCGACGCCGCGCGGCGAGCTGGGCGGCTTCGACCTCGATGAGCATGCGGACTTCGTAGATGTCGGTGATGGCCGCCTGACGCAGCCGGGTCGGCCAGTCCTCGGCCGGTTCGGTGGCGATGACGAACACGCCGGCGCCTTGGCGGGCCTGCACGAGGCCGGCTCCCGCGAGAGCGCGCAGGGCCTCCCGGACGGTGGAGCGGCCGACACCGAGCGTCTTGGCCAGGGTCGTCTCGGCGGGGAGCTTGGTGCCGACGGGCCAGTGGCCTCCCGTGATCTGGTCACGCAGATGCTGCGTGGCCTGTTCCACCAGAGGGCTGGGGCGGAGGGCGCCAAGTGGCATGTTCTTCACCTATCGGGTTGTCTGAGGAGCTGAACTGTGGTTAGTGTACCGGCCATGACACCGCGTGCCCTCCTCCTCGGTCGCCGCTGCGGGGCCTGACCTGACCGGCTCCCCGCAGCGGGGCCGTGCTGTGCCGGTCAACCACTGGTCGACCGAAGGAAGTTCAGAGTCATGGAATCCCCGTCCAGCACGGCCTTCCCCACCCTGCGCACGCCGTCAGGCGACGTCCCCGCGGGCGCACCGTCCTGGAACCCGCAGCGGCCGAGCGCGATGCCGCACCACCGCTACCGGTCCGCTCACGAGCGGGTCCCACTGCCCCTGCGGGAGCGGTCCTGGCCGTCCCGCCGGCTCCTGGAGGCGCCGCTGTGGGTGCCGGTCGACCTGCGCGACGGCAACCAGGCCCTGGCCGAGCCCATGGACATCCCCCGCAAGCGCCGGATGTTCGACCTGCTGTGCGCCATGGGCTTCAAGGAGATCGAGGTCGGCTACCCCTCCGCCAGCCAGACCGACTTCGACTTCGTACGTCACCTCGCCGACAGCGGCGCGGTCCCCGAGGACGTCACCATCTCCGTCTTCACCGCCGCCCGGCGGGACCTGATCGACCGGACCATCGCCTCCGTCGAGGGCCTGCCCCGGACCCTGGTCCACCTGTACACGGCCACCGCGCCCACCTGGCGGGACGTGGTCCTGGGGAGGACCCGTGACGAGGTGCACGCGCTGATCCGGGAGGCCGCGACGTACCTGATGCGGCGCGCCGAGGAGCGGCCCGGGGCCGACATCCGCTTCGAGTTCTCGCCCGAGGTCTTCAACCTCACCGAGCCGGACTTCATCCTGGAGGTCTGCAACGGACTGACGGACCTGTGGGAGGCGAGCCCTGACCGGCCGGTCGTCCACAACCTGCCGGCGACGGTGGAGATCGCGACCCCCAACGTGTACGCCGACCAGATCGAGTACATGCACCGCCACCTCGCGCGCCGCGAGTCGGTGATCCTCTCCGTGCACCCGCACAACGACCGCGGCACCGGCGTCGCCTGCGCCGAACTGGCCGTCCTGGCCGGCGCGCAGCGCGTCGAGGGCTGCCTCTTCGGCAACGGCGAGCGAACCGGCAACGTCGACCTGGTCACCCTGGCCCTGAACCTCTACGCCCAGGGCGTGAACCCGATGCTGGACTTCTCCGACATCGACGCCGTGCGCGACGTGGTCGAGCACTGCACCCGGCTGCCGGTCCACCCCCGCCACCCCTACGGCGGCGAACTCGTGCACACGGCCTTCTCCGGTACGCACCAGGACGCCATCTCCAAGGGTATGGCCCACCACGCCCGGCAGGCCCGTGCGCTCGGAGTGCCGGCCGACCGGGCGCCGTGGGCCGTGCCGTACCTGCCCATCGACCCGGGTGACATCGGCCGCACGTACGAAGAGGTCATCCGCATCAACTCGCAGTCCGGCAAGGGCGGCATCGCCCATCTGCTCCAGGTCCACCACGGCCTGGACCTGCCGAAGGCGATGCGTCCGGACTTCTCCCACACGGTGCAGCAGGTCACCGACGCCAGCGGACTCGAGCTCTCCCACAAGGACCTGTGGGAGCTCTTCCACCGCACCTACATCGCGCCCGCCCAGGACGGGCCGGTCACCCTGGCGTCCTGGCAGACCGGCCAGACGGGCCCCGCCGAGCACGAGTTCCGCTGCGCCCTGGCCGTCGACGGTACGGAGCGCGCGTACCGGGGCACGGGCAACGGCCCGCTGGCGGCGCTCGCCGACGCCCTCGGCGCGGCCGGCATCGACGTCGACATCCTCACCTACGCCGAACACGCCACCGCCGCAGGACCCGGCAGCCCCGCCGTGGCCTATGCCGAGTGCCGCGTGGCGGACACCACGGTCTGGGGCGCGGGATGGGACACCTCCATCCTCGCCGCCTCGGTGCACGCCGTCATGGCCGCGGTCAACCGGGAACGGCAGGCGCGGTCGTGAGCGGTGCACCCGTCCTCCGCGTCACCGATGTGGACTTCGTCCGCGACGGCAACCCGATCCTGCACGACGTCTCCCTGACCGTGCGCCCCGGCGAGCACTGGGCGCTCCTGGGCTCCAACGGCGCGGGCAAGAGCACCCTGCTCTCCCTTCTGGGAGCGCTCGCGCACCCCACCCGGGGGACGGTCGAGGTCCTGGGAGAGCTCCTCGGCCGGGTGGACATGCGCCGGCTGCGCTCACACGTGGGACACGTGGACCCCCGGCATCCCCTGCGCTCCCCCCTGACGGTGCGGGACGTGGTGCTGACCGGCCTGACGAACAGTGTCGAGCGGGTGCCCCGGTGGTCCCCCACCGACGACGAGACCGCCAGGGCCGGGGAACTCATCGGGCTGCTCGGCCTCGGCGACCGGCCGGAGGCACGCTGGCCGGTGCTCTCCCAGGGGCAGCGGACCCGCGCGCTCATCGCCCGGTCCCTGATGCCCCGGCCACGGCTGCTCCTGCTCGACGAGCCCGCCACCGGCCTGGACGTCGCGGGCAGGGAACAGCTCATCGACCGCCTGGACGCGCTCGCCCAAGCCCATCCCGAGCTGGCGACGGTGCTGGTCACCCATCACCTGGAGGAGCTTCCGCCCGGGACGACGCACGCGATGCTCCTGCGCGACGGCCGGTGCCTGGCCGCGGGACGGGCCGAGGACGTCCTGACCGGTGACGAGGTCAGTGCCTGCTTCGACCATCCGGTCCGGCTCACGCGCGTCGACGGCCGGTGGAGCGTACGGACGAGGCATCCGGCCGCCGTGCGGTGACCGGGCCGGCGGTGGGCCGGGACGGCCGGTGGTGACGGGCGGCAAATGGTGGTGACGGGGGGCCGGGCGGCTGTGCGCCGCCCGGCCTCTCAGGCGGCCGGCGCGAGCGTGGCGCCGGCCTCCGCGACCGCCTGACGGGCCTTGTCCCAGTCCCCGCCGAAGTGATCGGACAGCGCGTGCAGCCAGCGTTCGAGGCCGAAGCCGACACAACTGGTGGAGGCCACGGCGCCGTCCGCGGTCGTGATGGCGCACCGCTCACCGAAGAAGACGAAGTGACTGTT
>NZ_JAPSIW010000663.1 GCF_031178505.1 Streptomyces sp.
CGAGGGAACGACCGCCACGCCGTCGGCCAAGCCGACGGAGAGCACGCGGCCCTCGCCGACCGCCACCCCGACGACCGGGCCCACGGCGACGGCGACGGCGACCCCGTCCGCCGAGCCGACGACGGCACCCTCCGTCACCCCGTTCCCGACGCGGACCGGACCGGTGACGCCGCAGGGGGCGGGGGAGCGGGCACCCGCCACGACGGCCCCCGCGCCCACCGCCACGCCGACCCCGGCCGCCACGCCCACCCCGACTCCGACCCCGACGCCGACGAAGTCGGTCGACCCGCTCGACCCGCTGGGCGTGGGCGACGCCTTGAAGGACCTTCTCGACGGCCCGGGGACCGGGCCGACGGCCACCGCCCCGGCGGCGCCGACGGCCACCGCCCCGGCGGCGCCGACGACCACGGCCCCGGCGCCGACCGCTCCGCCCGCCGTGCGGCCGGTCGTCGAACCCGACGCCCCGGCCACGACGGCTCCCGCGGCCACCGCTCCCGCCACGACCGCTCCCCGGCCGACGCGGACCGCCGACCCGGCGGCCGACGCGGTCAGGGACGGCATCGAGAAGGCGGCCAGGGAGGCGGGCGCCACCGTCCAGGAGCTCCCGGAGAGCGCCAAGGGCCTCGACCCCAGGAAGGACGAGGACATCCCCGAGGGCGCCAAGCCCCGGTTCCCGTGCCCCGTGCCGGACCCGGAGGCGCTCGCCGCGGCCGAACTGGAGCCGGGGATCCCGCTGCTCCCGGACGACCCCTGGCGCCTGGAGAGCACCAAGCTCACCCTCAAGGGCCTCAAGTACCACGGCATCGTGGAGGTGAAGACCGGCAGCGGCAAGATCAAGAAGGCGCTGAAGTTCACCGCGAGCAACGGCGTCGTGATCAGGGACCTGCACCAGCTGACGGTCCATTCGCCGGGCTTCACCGGCCATGTCCGCTCGGAGCGGGACTCGGACTCGACCATCACCGGGGGCACGGTGACCATGTACACCGAGGAGCTGAAGGGAAACCTCTTCGGCATCTTCCCGGTCACCTTCAGCCCTCAGACCCCGCCCCCGCTGGACGTCTCGTACGCGATGTTCACCGACGTGACGGTCATCCAGGCGGGCCAGTTCGGCGGCACCCTCGCGATCAAGGGCCTGCACAACACGATCGAGCCCGACTGATCTCCGTACGACGCCGATCGAGCCGGAAACGCCGGTGGGCCGCACCCCCCGCGAAGGGGTGCGGCCCACCGCTGTCCGGCCTCGCGGGCGTCAGTCGCGCTCGCCGCCGCCCAGGTGGTGGACGCGGACCATGTTGGTGGTGCCCGGGACGCCGGGCGGGGAGCCGGCGGTGATGACCATCAGGTCGCCCTCGTTGTAGCGCTGGAGCTTCAGGAGCTCGGCGTCGACGAGGTCGACCATCGCGTCGGTGGTCTCCACGAAGGGGGCGAGGAAGGACTCGACGCCCCAGCTCAGGGTGAGCTGGTTGCGGGTCGACTCGTCCGTCGTGAAGGCGAGGATCGGCTGGGAGGCGCGGTAGCGGGACAGGCGGCGGGCCGTGTCACCGGACTTGGTGAAGGCGACGAGGGCCTTGCCGTCCAGGAAGTCCGCGATCTCGCAGGCCGCGCGGGCGACGGAGCCGCCCTGGGTGCGGGGCTTCTTGCCGGGGACCAGGGGCTGGAGGCCCTTGGAGAGCAGCTCCTCCTCGGCCGCCGTGACGATCTTCGACATCGTCTTGACGGTCTCGATCGGGTACGCGCCGACCGAGGACTCGGCCGAGAGCATGACCGCGTCCGCGCCGTCCAGGATCGCGTTGGCGACGTCGCTCGCCTCGGCGCGGGTCGGCCGCGAGTTGGTGATCATCGACTCCATCATCTGGGTGGCGACGATGACCGGCTTGGCGTTGCGGCGGCACATCTCGACCAGGCGCTTCTGCACCATCGGGACGCGCTCCAGCGGGTACTCCACGGCGAGGTCGCCACGGGCCACCATGACCGCGTCGAAGGCGGCGACGACGTCCGCCATGTTCTCGACGGCCTGCGGCTTCTCCACCTTGGCGATGACGGGGACCCGGCGGCCCTCCTCGTCCATCACCTTGTGGACGTCCTTGACGTCGTCGGCGTTGCGGACGAAGGAGAGCGCGACCATGTCGCAGCCCATGCGCAGCGCGAAACGGAGGTCCTCGACGTCCTTCTCGGAGAGGGCCGGGACGTTGACCGCCGCGCCGGGCAGGTTGATGCCCTTGTGGTCGGAGATGACACCGCCCTCGACCACGATCGTCTTGACCCGGGGGCCCTCGACCTCGACGACCCGCAGTTCGACGTTGCCGTCGTTGATCAGGACCTGGTCGCCCTTGGAGACGTCCCCGGGCAGGCCCTTGTAGGTGGTGCCGCAGATGGACTTGTCGCCCGGGACGTCCTCGGTGGTGATGGTGAACTCGTCACCGCGCACCAGCTCGACCGGACCCTCCGCGAAGGTCTCCAGACGGATCTTGGGGCCCTGGAGGTCGGCGAGCACACCGACGGCGCGGCCGGTGTCGGCCACCGCCCTGCGGAGGCGGTCGTACCGCTCCTGGTGCTCTGCCTGGGTTCCGTGGCTCATGTTGAAGCGGGCCACGTTCATGCCGGCCTCGATGAGAGCCTTCAGCTGCTCATACGAGTCGACGGCGGGGCCCAGCGTGCAGACGATTTTGGAACGGCGCATGAGGCGGATCCTATCGGTTTGTTTCACTGCGGAATATTCCGACTGGCGGAAAGTACAAATGGGCGCGGTCCCGCTCAGGCGTTCACTTCTACGGCGCGGGCGCCACCAGAGCGAAGGTCTGCCGGGCGATCTCCAGCTCCTCGTCCGTCGGCACCACGGCGACCGCCACCCGCGCGTACTCCGGCGAGATGATCCGCGCCCCGCCGGAGCGCACGGCGTTGAGGTCCGCGTCCACCGCGAGCCCCAGCTCCTCCAGGCCCGCGACGGCAGCCTCCCGTACCGCGGCCGCGTTCTCGCCGACCCCCGCCGTGAACACCACCGCGTCCACCCGGCCGAGCACCGCGTAGTACGCGCCGATGTACTTCTTCAGGCGGTGGATGTAGATGTCGAACGCGAGCGCCGCCCGCTCGTCGCCCTCCTCGACCCGCCGGCGGATCTCCCGCATGTCGTTGTCGCCGCAGAGGCCGAGCAGCCCGGACCGCTTGTTGAGGAGGACGTCGACCTCGTCCTCGGACATGCCGGCCACCCGCTTCAGGTGGAAGGTGACCGCCGGGTCGATGTCGCCCGAGCGGGTCCCCATGACCAGGCCCTCCAGCGGGGTCAGGCCCATGGAGGTGTCGACGCACCGGCCGCCGCGCACGGCGGACGCGGACGCGCCGTTGCCCAGGTGCAGCACGATCACGTTCACCTCCTCCGGCGCCTTGCCGAGCAGGCGGGCCGTCTCCCGCGAGACGTACGCGTGCGAGGTGCCGTGGAAGCCGTACCGCCGGATGCGGTGCGCGTCCGCCGTCTCGACGTCGATCGCGTACCGCGCCGCCGACTCCGGCATCGTCGTGTGGAAGGCGGTGTCGAAGACCGCCACCTGCGGCAGGTCGGGGCGCAGGTCCCTCGCCGTACGGATGCCGACCAGGTTCGCCGGGTTGTGCAGCGGCGCCACCGGCACCAGGCGCTCGATCTCCGCGAGCACCGCGTCGTCGATGACCGTCGGCTCGGTGAACCGCAGCCCGCCGTGCACCACCCGGTGGCCGATCGCCGCCAGCTCGGGGGAGTCCAGGCCGAGCCCGTCCGCCGCCAGCTCCTCGGCGACCGCCTTCAGCGCCGCCGCGTGGTCGGCGATCGGACCGGTCCGCTCACGCCGCTCGCCCCCCTCCCGCAGCGGGGTGTGCGCGAGCCGCGAGGTCTCCTCGCCGATGCGCTCCACCAGGCCGGCCGCGAGCCGCGCGCCGTCCTCCATGTCGAGCAGCTGGTACTTCACCGACGAGGAGCCGGAGTTGAGGACGAGGACCCGGGAGG
>NZ_JAPSIW010000664.1 GCF_031178505.1 Streptomyces sp.
CGCCGGTATCCACGCTGGGTGAAGTTCGCCCACACGGCAGTCAGATTGCTCTCGGTGATCTCCGCGCGGTGAGGGTCTCCCTCTGGTGCAGGATGCACCTGCCCCATGAAGTCACCATCGATGATCGCGTGAGCGACGGCCGCGGAGCGCAGCAGCGCCGAGACCTCCCACCCCACCGTCGTCTTGCCGACACCAGCTCGCCCTCCGATAAGCAGTGCTTCCGCGTGGTCCATGCGGGCAGCCTGCCATCGGGCGACCACCGCGGGCGATGCAATATCGGACGCAGGGTGACGACAAGCCTGCCTATGTAACAACTAACGTGCCACGGGACAGGGATACGTTTCTAGCAGGTCCTGAATTCGGCCGTGTCAGAACCGGAACTCCATGGACTGGACGTGTGTGAAATCCGCGCGCAGGCCAGCGGCGCGGGTGCCCCATTCCGTGAAATACGACTCGGTGATGGCCTCCGCGAGGAGCGGATGCAGCTCCTCCTCCGTCGCACCGGCCTCCTGGAGTTCGAGGATCTGCTTCGGGTAGGTGGGCGAGATCGCCGCGGTGATCTGACGTTCGCGACCGTCGTCCGAGCTGCCCTTCCCGGTGAACCCGAAGTAGGCCGTCACGTCCACCATCATGCCGCTGGAGGTGGCTGCCTGTTCGCGTGGCTGTGCTCTGTCCTGCGGATACCACTCGGGTTCCGTCTCCTCCACCAAGGCGGCACGCAGGCGCTTCTGCGGGGCCGTCAGCTTCCCGGCGCGGTAGCGCTCGATCGTGCGGTCGACGTGCCCAGGCGCTCCGCCAGGGCCTTGGCCGACCCCTTCGCCCGCGTGAAGAGGCATTTCACCTGGGATTTCGCGGATTTCGGCGCGGGCCGGGTGAATCCTTCCGCTCCGCCTGCGCCAGGGCATCCAGGACCTTGCCGCGGCGCATAACGAGCTCGTGCACGGTAAGCGGTGAGACGTCGCGCTCCTGATCGTCGATCATGGTCGTGTGGTGGGGAACGTGTCTCGTGCAGCGACTATCAGCGACCGGAGGATGACGGGTCTGTCGGCCGATGTGATCGCTGAACTCGTGTCCGGGCCGGGTCCGTTGTGGCATGAGCGGCACCAGGCCAGACTTGCGTCCAGGCCGCGGAAGCGAGCTGTGGGCGCGGGTGCAAAGTACCGGCTGGTGTTCGTCGACCGGCTCCTGCCGACGCTCGTGCATCTCCGGCACGCGACCACAAATGACGTACTGGCCTGCTGGTTCGGTGTGGACCGCTCCACCGTCACCCGGGCCGTCAACGAGGCTCGGCCCCTGCTCGCCGAGCGCGGTTGCACCATCAGCCCAGGCGTGCGGTTGCGGACCCTGGCCGAGGTCGTCGACCACCTTGGTGCCAGCGGGAAGACCGGGATCATCGACGGCACCGAGATCCGGGGCCGGCGGCCGGCCGCCGGGCGTAAGGACCGGGACAAGTTCATCTCCGGAAAGACCAAGCAGAACGTGGTCAAGACCATGGTCGTCACGGACGGCGCCGGCCAGCTGCTGTTCTGCAGCCCGACCAGGCCCGGAAGCTGTGCCGACATCACCCACACCCACCCGTCAGGGCTGGTCAAGGTCCTGGCCGACGGACCTGCTGTGGAGGTTCTCGCCGATGCCGGCTACCAGGGCCTGGGCGCCCAGACCGGCGGACGGGTGATCACGCCACCGCACCACAAGTTCAAGAGGACGCTCCCGATTGGTACGAGGATACGAGGAGATGCACGAACGGCAGCGCAAAGCCCACTCCTCACGCCGTATCCGGGTCGAACACGGCATCGCCCACCTGAAGAACTGGCGTTCCTTGACCCGTCACCTCGGCCGCCGCGAGCACATGAGTGACACAGTCCGGGCTGTCGCAGGGCTGCTGTCCCATCAGCAGACCGCGGACCTGACATCGGCACAGCAGAGGTGATCATCGAGCCCCGCCGACATCCTCGACGTCTCACCGCTTACCGTGCACGAGCTCGTAAGGGCTGTCCCGTAAATGATCTTTAAGTCACCGGGCCGGGCCGGTGGCGATGGGTCCGCTTGTCTATCCGGCGCGGGCGAGGTTGTGCATGCGGGCGACGCCGAGCATGGCGTGGTGGATTCCGTCGCCTTTGAGGCGGCAGTCGCGGGGGATCTTCCAGGTCCTCATGCGGGCGAAGACGTGCTCGACGCGGGCACGGACCTGCTTGTGAGACTTGTTGTGTTCTTGTTTCCAGTCGGGCAGGTCTTTGCCCTTGCGTCGGCGGTGGGGCAGGGCGAGCCTGGTGCCGGGGTAACCGCCGTCGGCAATCGTGAGGGTCTTGCCGACGGCGGCCTTGGCGCCGGATTCCTCCCACGCCTTGCAGTCGTTGCGGTTTCCGGGCAGCGGCCGGCCCACTACGACGACCAGGCGGGTGTCGGCGTCGCGACAACCTGGTGGTTGGTGGAGCACCGGTAGTTCTTGGACTGCTCGGCCACGGAGTGGTCGCGGGTGGGGACCAGGGTGCCGTCCACGATGAGCACGGTGCCATTGGTGAACCGCTTGCGGGGCTGGAGAGCAAGCATCGGCCCGAGGTGGTCGATGATCCGGTCCGCCGCCGACTTGGACACCCCGAACAACGGAGCGAGCTGGCGCATGGTCAGGTCGTGCGCCGGTACGCGGCTATCAGCAGGGCCCGGTCCTCCAACGGCAGGCCCCACGGCCGTTCCTTGCGGACCGCGTCGGCACCCTCGCGCCGCAGAACTGTCACCAGCCTTCCGAACTGCCGCGGGCCCAGCCCGGTGAACGGGGTTTTCCAGGACGGCTCGGACGCCGTGATCACACCAGCCACAGCGAGATCGTCTCAAAGATCGACGGCATGGCACGATGACCGTCATGTCAGGTCAGGTCTGGGTGTCACTCATATCGCTGGGCGGCGTTGTCCTCGGCGGCTCGTTGTCCTACCTCGTCCAGCATAGAACTCAACTCTCGGCGGAACGCGCTGAACAGCAACGACAGCAGCTCGCCTTGTCGGAGGCCCGGCGCGGGGAACGGCTGGTGCTGCTGGAGCGGTTCGTCGAGGTGGGGGCCGAGGCCGAACGTTCCGCCTTTAGTCGGCCTTCCGAGTGGGAGGACACCGACGCCTGGTTTCTCACGACCCGGGACGTCATGAACAGACTGTGGGTTGCGGAGCGGCTCATCCGCGTCCAGTTCCCTCTGCCGGTGCACGACGCGGCCCGCGCGTACTTCCTCGACCTCAACCGGACGGTATGGGAAGGCTTGCCCGACGGTGAAAGCGTGCGGGACTACCTGGAGGACAACCGGCTGGCGTTTCTGGACGCGGCTCGCGCGGTCATGGGGTAGCGCATCGCCGTCCCCCGGAAACCTTGTACGGGACAGTCCATACGAGCTGGTGCGTGATAGCGGGTGAGGCGTCTTCTTCCTGGTCGTGGTTGGTGTCAGGGTGGGATGGTGCGGTCGGAGACGAGGCTGGCGATGGCTCGGTAGGTGGCGGACAGGACATTTCGCCGGTGGGTCCAGCGGGTCAGTTGCTTCCAGCGCTTGTGGTCGGCGAGGGCGTATTCGACGCTGATGCGCTGTGAGGAGTGCCGGTGTCGGGCTCGGCGCCCTGACGTCAGGGAACTGCTGGAAACAGACCCCGACACCTTCGTTGCGTGCGGCGGTCGCATCATGCATCCGCCCAGGTCGCAAGGCCGACCCATAATGTGCGGCCGTGACCCTCGGCGATGACCGTAGCCTTCATCGTGTTCTGCTATTCCTTCCCCGAGACCCGACGCCTGTCACCCTCCCCGTCCGGCAGGGGCCTGCGAACCTGGATCTCCGTGGCATCCAGGCGCAGTTCGATCTCCTCCGCCTAGGCATAGGCGAACACATCGGCCAGCGTGCGCAGCCGCAAGCCGGGATGGTCGGGGATCGCACACCCCCACTCGGCCAGGAGGGCGCGCACTTCTGTGATCGCGCGGGTGATGGTGGAGCGGTCGACGC